>NZ_JBCEWQ010000110.1:0-29531 GCF_038448545.1 Streptomyces sp. CLV115 | reverse complement strand
CCCCCGGACCCCCGCTCCTCAATCGCCGGAGGGGCTTGAGGAGCCTCTCGCCCACCGAGGGGCTGAACTTGAGGTGCCTCTCGCCCGCCGAGGGGCTGAAGACGCCCCTCGCCCGCCGAGAGGCCTGAGATGCTCCTTGCTCACCGAGGGGCCTGAACTGGAGCCCCCATGGACCTGGTCATCCGTAACGCCCATGTCGTCGACGGCACCGGCGCCCCCCGCCGCCGTGCCGATGTGGCCGTCGCCGACGGCCGGGTCGCCGAGATCCACCCCGAAGGCGCCCCCGGTCCGCGTCCCTCCGCCCGCCGCACGCTCGACGCCGACGGGCTCGTCCTCTCCCCCGGCTTCATCGACATGCACGCGCACAGCGATCTCGCGCTGCTCCGCGACCCCGACCACAGCGCCAAGGCCGCGCAGGGCGTCACGCTCGAAGTCCTCGGCCAGGACGGCCTGTCGTACGCCCCGGTCGACGACCGGACGCTCGCCGAGGTCCGCCGTTCCATCGCCGGCTGGAACGGAAACGGCGACGACATCGACTTCGACTGGCGCACGGTCGGCGAGTACCTGGACCGGCTGGACCGCAACTTCGACGGCCGGGGCATCGCCGTCAACGCCGCCTATCTGATTCCGCAGGGCACGGTCCGGATGTACGCGGTGGGCTGGGAGGACCGCCCGGCCACCGGGGCCGAGCTGGAGCGGATGAAGGAGCTCGTCGCCCAGGGCATGGCGGAGGGCGCGGTCGGCATGTCGTCCGGGCTCACGTACACGCCCGGCATGTACGCCGACGACGCCGAACTCACCGAACTGTGCCGGGTGGTGGCCGGGTACGGCGGCTACTACTGCCCGCACCACCGCTCGTACGGGGCGGGCGCGCTCGGCGCGTACGAGGAGATGGTGCAGCTCACCAGGAACGCGGGCTGCGCCCTCCATCTCGCCCACGCCACCATGAACTTCGGTGTGAACAAGGGCAGGGCCCCCGAACTGCTCGCCCTGCTCGACCACGCCCTCGACACGGGCGCCGACATCTCCCTCGACACCTACCCGTACACGCCCGGCTGCACGACCCTCGTCGCGCTGCTGCCGAGCTGGGCGAGCGAGGGCGGGCCCGAGGCGGTGCTCACCCGCCTCGCCGACGACGCCACGGCGGACCGGATCCGGCACGACATGGAGGTGGTGGGCTCGGACGGCTGCCACGGCGTGCCGATCGAGTGGGACACCATCGAGATCTCGGGGGTCGGCGCCCCCGCCCTCGCCGGCCATGTCGGCCGCACGGTGGCCGACTCCGCCCGGCTGCGCGGCGAGACGCCCTGGGCGACCGCGCGCAGGCTGCTCGTCGAGGACCGGCTCGGCTCGACGATCCTCCAGCACGTGGGCCACGAGGAGAACGTGCGGCAGATCATGCGCCACCGGGTGCACACCGCAGGCAGCGACGGCATCCTCCAGGGCGACAAGCCGCACCCGCGTGCCTACGGCACCTTCCCGCAGTATCTCGGGCGGTACGCAAGGGAGTTGGGCACCCTGTCGCTGGAGGAGTGCGTCGCCCACCTCACCTCGCGCCCCGCGCACCGGCTGCGTCTGGCCGACCGGGGGTACGTCCGCGAGGGCTACCGCGCCGACCTGGTCCTCTTCGACCCGGAGACGGTGGCGGCGGGCTCGACGTTCGAGGAGCCGCGCACACTGCCGGTCGGCATCCCGCACGTACTGATCGACGGCCGGTTCGTCATCGAGGACGGGCGCCGCACCCAGATCCTGGCGGGCCGGTCCGTCCGGGGAACAGGCGGCGCCCGCGGAACGGGGAGCGCCCGGGGCGGCCTATGAGGGTTCCTGCCCCTCCCCCGCCTGTTCCTTCGCCCAGGCCAGGTCCTCCTCGGTCGGGGCGTCGTCCTGGGTGAGGCTGCGCCGCCAGTAGCCACTGAACTCCACGGCCTTCCTGGCCAGCCCGCGCTCCTCGACCAGGTGGCGGCGCAGGGCCCGTACCGCCGCTGCCTCACCGGCCAGCCACGCCGCCCCGGAGCCGGCGGGCAGCCGGGCCGCCCGTACCGCGTCCGGCAGCGATCCGCCGCGCTCCCGGTGCACCCAGTGGACGGTCACATCGGCGTCCGAGTCCAGCGGGCGCTCCTCCGCCGCGTCGGCGACCTCGGCCCAGACGAGCGCCCGCGCGCCGGCCGGCAGCGACTCCAGCAAGGTCCCGATCGCGGGCAGCGCCGTCTCGTCGCCGGCCAGCAGCAGCCAGTCGGCGGTGGGCAGCGGCCGGGCGTACAGCGACGACGGTCCGACCATGCCGAGCACATCGCCGGGGCGCGCGTCCCACCCCCAGCGAGCGGCGGGCCCGCCGTCGCCGTGGAGCACGAAGTCGACCGCCATCACATCCAGTCGGCGGTCGTACCCGCGGACCGTGAAGCTCCGCAGCAGTGGCCGCTCGGGCTCGGGGATCGCGAGGTACGCCTCGTACCACCGCATGCCGTACGTGTCGTCGGCCTCCGGCTCGGGCAGCCGGGGCACGTCCTGCCCCGGCCTCGGGAAGCAGAGCTTCATCTGCTGGTCGGGCCGGTCCTCCATGAGCTCCGCCAGCGCGTCCCCGGCAAAGGTGATGCGTGCCGTGCGCGGAGTGATCCGCTCCACGCCGACGACCCGTACGTACGACACGGTCAACGCCTGCCCCATCGCGACTCCCGCCTTCTCCGGTTCCCCGGCTTCGCCGGCTTCTCCGGCTGATACTTTACGTCGTAAGGAATTGCTCGGCGAAGTTACTTTATGACGTAAGGAGTCGCAAGTGGTGGTCTTTGCCGGACAGGGCGACGCCCGCCGTTCGATGGCCCTGCTCTGGCGCGCCGACCGGCCGGAGCAGCAGGCCCGGCGCCCCGGCCCCGGCCCCAGGCCGGGGCTGAGCGTCGACGCGATCGTGACCGCCGCGATCGCCGTCGCGGACGAGGAGGGCATGGCCGCGCTCTCGATGCGCGCGGTGGGCGAGCGGCTCGGCCGCACGGCGATGGCGCTCTACACCTATGTGCCCAGCAAGGGCGAGCTGCTGGACCTGATGTACGACGCGGTCCACGCCGAGCTGCCCACCGGGTACGACGCCACCGGCGGCTGGCGGGCGGGCCTGACCGAGTGGGCGCGGGACGGACTCGAATTCCACCTCCGCCACCCCTGGGTGCTCCAGGTCTCCCAGGCCCGCCCGGTGCTCGGCCCGCACGAGTACGCGGGGCTGGACACTCTGGTGCGCCTGCTGAACGAGACCGGACTCGAAGCGCACCTGCTGCGGCGGCTGGTCGGCACGCTCTCCCACTTCGTGCGCGGCTGCGCCGGGACGGTCGCGGAGGCGCGGCAGGCGGCGGCGGTGACGGGCGAGTCGGACGAGGAGTGGTGGTTCGCCCGCTCGGCGCTGCTGGGCGAGGTGGCGCCCGACTTCGCGGAGCGCTATCCGAACCTGGTAGCGATGGAGGCCGGCTCCGCGCCGCAGCCACCGGCCCCGGCGCCGTACGGGGAGGCGGTGCCGTACCTGGAGCGGGAGGCGAGGGAGACGTTCACCGCCGGGCTCGGGGTACTGCTCGACGGGATCGAGGCGGCGGTCCGGCGCACGGCGAAGCCGTGAACCGCGGGCCGTGAACACGCCGATCGCCGCCGCGGCACCCGGTGGCGGGCATCGCGGCGGCGACCTGACTCACCGGGTCACGATCACGGCTTGGGCAGGTCACACCCCGCACGGTCGAGGTCGAACTTGTTGCCGGTGCCGATGCACGGCACGATGCCGTACGTCTCCTGGGCGTAGTTGATGCCCTCGCGCACCGTCACATCGCCGTTCTCGTCGACCTCGCACGGGTTGTTGTCCGTGCACTCCTGGCCGTCCTCGTTACCGGTGTTGTTGACGGCGACGACCTTGCCGGTCGCGTTGTCGATCACCGGAGAACCGGACGTACCGCCGATGGTCTGGCAGGCGGAGGTGTAGCGGACCGAGTCCTTCCAGGTCCACTCGCCCTCTTTGAGGCGGTAGACGAAGCCGTCGACGTTGCAGGAGTAGGTGCGCTTCCAGTAGCCGGACACGACGGTGATCGCGGTGCCCTGGACGGGGTGCGCGGTGTTGAGCTCCAGCGCCTTGATGCCGTAGGTGCTCTCGATCTGGGCGTAGGTGCTGGTGAGTTCGTACACCGATATGTCGGTGTCGGTCATCGTCCCGTACGCGATCTTGCTCGCCCGGAGGGTTCCGACGCCGCTGCCCGAGGCGTTCAGCAGGGTGAAGCTGCGGGTGGACGGCTGGTCGAGGACGACCTCACCGGGGCCGGGGAATCCCGACTCCATGCAGTGCCCGTTGGAGAGCACCAGCGCGGGGTCGTCGGGCTGGGAGTCCGGGGTGCGGACGACGGAGCCGGAACAGTTGCTGAGCGCCACGGTTCCGGCGAAGTTGACCGCCTTGGGCCGGGCCTTCTCCTTGACCGCGGCGGGCGACGCCGCTTCGTGGCCGGTTGCTGCGGTTGCGGGCGCGATGCCTGCCCCGAGGAGCAGAACAGCGAACAGCGCACCGACGAGAGGCTTCTTCATGTGGGGGTCCCCTCAAGTGACCTGGGCAGGGGCCCGATGGCTCCCGCCCACCGAAGTTGCCTTCGGATTTGACATGCGCATGTTGGCGCACTGAAGGGGCTCCCACAAGGGGCGGTTTCAAGCCACCACTCCCGGCCGACCGACGTCGACCGCACTCGGGGGCGATGCCCGACCCTGCCGTGCAGGTCGCGGGCAGCCCGACGATGCCGCGCACCGCCGAGAAGCAGGCCGTCGGCACGGAGTCACCGACTCCGCACCTGTTCCGGTCACTGACGGGGCGTCACCCGGTCCAGGGCCGCGGTCACGAGGGCACACCGGCACACGGGCATGAGGGCGCGACGGCACGACAGGTGTGGTCGGCCTGCTCACCCGATGAGCCGCACGGCTACGCGGCCTCCCTCGCCGCCGCCTCCCTCGACAGCTGCGCCGCCTGGCGCAGGCTCAGCCCCGGCTCGGCCTTGCGGAGCGCCTTGACCGCCGCGACCGCGTCGAGCGGGCCCTGGTGGCCGGCCGCCCTGATCCGGTGCCCCGCCCAGCGGCCCCGCAGCTCCGCGTCCGGTACGCCGGCCGCATCGGCGACCACGGCCAGGGCCCGCTCCAGGCCGGGGCGTTCTTCCGCGCCCGCGGTCTCCAGCGCCTGCCGGAGCGCCGCACCGATGGCTTCCGCGTCGCGCACCACGACCACGGCCAGATCCTGCTTTCCATTTCCGATCATGAGATCAGGCTCACCCGAAAGAGGCCCCTTCACACACGAATTGAGCCGCATCTGAGGTACGCAGGAGGCGACCGGGCCCGGACGGCCGCCCGGCCGGCCCCACTGCGTACCGTCGGGGGCATGACTTCCGACCGCGACCGCCTGCCCGACCTGGATGCCTACCTCGCCCGCATCGGATGGACCGGGGAGCGCCGGCCCACCGCCGGCGTACTGCGCTCCGTGCACCGGGCCCACGCGCTGGGCATCCCCTTCGAGAACCTGGAGCCGGTGCTGGGACACGCGCCCTCGCTGGCGATCGCGGACCTGGAGGCGAAGCTCGTACGCGGCGGGCGCGGCGGGTACTGCTACGAGCACAACACGCTGCTCGCCGCCGCGCTGACCACGCTCGGCTTCCGGATCACCCTGCTCTGCGCCCGGGTCGTGGTGGGGGCCGGGCCCGGGGACATCCGGCCGCGCACGCACATGCTGATGCTGGCCGGGGTGCCGGGCGAGGCCACGCCGTACCTGGCGGATGTCGGCTTCGGCTCCCCCGGCGCGCTGCTGGAGCCGATCCCGCTGGTCGCCGGCGCCGAGCTGTACGACACCCCGCGACGCCACCGGCTGGTGAACACCCCGCACGACGGGCCGCTCGCGCAGTGGGAGCTCCAGGCGCACACCGCCGACGGGGCGTGGGAGCCCCAGTACGCGTTCACGCTGGAACCCTTCGAGGCACCGGACTACGAGGTGATCAACTGGCACATCGCGACCAACCCGCGCTCCCCGTTCTCGCGCCGGGTGTACGCCCAGCGCACGACCCCGGACACCCACCTCTCGCTGACCGGCCGCACCCTCACCGTCACCGCGCACGACGGCACCCGTGAGGAACGCGAACTCGCGAACGGCGACGAGGTGCTGCACGTACTGGCGGCCGACTTCGGCATCCGCCTCCCCCCGGACACCCGACTGCCGGAGTAGAGGGAGAGGGCAAGCAGAGAGGGAGCGGGAGCAGAGGAGACCGGGGGCACTGAGGGCACTGAGGGGGACGCTCGTGGCGCATCTCACCCGTCCGCGTCCGTCACGCCCGGATTCCACCGCATTCGAAGCCCCGCCCCCGTCCCCGCCCGGCGTTCCCACGGTCGCGGACTGTGGGCACATGGCTATGGAAGACGGGGGGATGCGGCGGGGATACCCGGGTGGGGCAACCGGGAGGGAAAGCCCGGGCAACCGGGGCAACGCGGTCGTAAGCTCCCTGGCATGCAGGTCATCCAGTCCACGAAGCTCGCCAATGTCTGTTACGAAATCCGGGGCCCCGTTCTGGAGGAGGCGATGCGGCTGGAAGCGGCCGGACACCGCATCCTCAAGCTGAACACCGGCAATCCTGCCGCGTTCGGGTTCGAGTGCCCGCCCGAGATTCTTGAGGACATACTGCGCAACCTCTCCGGGGCGCACGGCTACGGCGACGCGAAGGGGCTGCTGTCCGCGCGGCGGGCGGTGATGCAGCACTACCAGACCAAGGGGATCGACCTCGACGTCGAGGACATCTACCTGGGCAACGGCGTCTCCGAGCTGATCCAGATGTCGATGCAGGCGCTGCTCGACGACGGGGACGAGGTCCTCGTACCGGCTCCGGACTATCCGCTGTGGACCGCCTCGGTTTCACTGGCCGGTGGCACGGCCGTGCACTACCGGTGCGACGAGCAGTCCGACTGGATGCCGGACCTCGCCGACATCGAGCGGAGGATCACCGACCGCACCAAGGCCCTCGTGATCATCAACCCGAACAATCCGACGGGCGCGGTGTACGACGACGAGATGCTGCGCGGGCTGACGGAGATCGCCCGGCGCCACAACCTGGTCGTCTGCTCCGACGAGATCTACGACCGGATCCTGTACGACGGGGCCACCCACACCCCGACCGCGACGATCGCGCCCGATCTGATGGTGCTCACCTTCAACGGGCTCTCCAAGAACTACCGGGTGGCCGGCTACCGGTCGGGCTGGCTGGCGGTCTGCGGTCCGAAGGCGCACGCCTCCTCGTACATCGAGGGGCTGACGATCCTCGCCAACATGCGGCTCTGCGCCAACATGCCCTCGCAGCACGCCGTGGCCACCGCGCTCGGCGGGCGGCAGTCGATCGAAGACCTGGTGCTGCCGGGCGGGCGGATCCTGGAGCAGCGGGACACCGCGTACGAGCTGCTGACGCAGATCCCGGGCGTGACCTGCGTGAAGCCGAAGGGGGCGCTGTACCTCTTCCCGCGCCTGGACCCCAAGGTCTACAAGATCAAGGACGACCGGCAGATGGTGCTCGACCTGCTGCGGGCCGAGAAGATCATGGTCGTGCACGGTACCGGGTTCAACTGGCCGGAGCCCGATCACTTCCGGGTGGTGACGCTGCCGACGACCGAGGACCTGACGGACGCGGTGAGCCGGATCGCGCACTTCCTGGACGGCTACGGCCAGCCGTAGCGGCCGGCCGGCGGCCTGTCGCCGGGGATTCCGCGGACACCAGAATCGATGACAAACAACTTTAGACTGAATCCAAGGTAGGATGGTCCCACTGCAACACCAGGAGGCCATCCATGTACGAACCGATCCGCACCAAATCGGTCCACACACCGGCCGACCACGCCGACGACTTCCCGCACCGCTCCCGCGAGGAAGAGCTGGACATCCAGCTCGCCGGGCACCTGGCCGCGCTCCTCGCGGTCACCGACGAGCTGGGCGCCGGCGAGGCGGGCGACCGCATCGCCGAACAGGTCGCCAGGCTGCGCGGCGCGCCGCCCGCCCGGCACGCCGGCCGGACCGACGCACCCGCGTCCGCGCTGCACCGCCGCGCCCACGCCCTCGCGGGGCGGGCTCTGGTGGTGGCCGCGTCCCGCGCCGACACGGCCGTCGCGATCCTCGCGGCCGAGCGCATGGACGCCCACACCGCGGCGCTCGCCGCCGCACCCGCCGCCTCGACCCGACTGGTCGGCGCCCACTGACGGCCCCGGTCCACGTGCCGTCGAGGCGCGTGGGCCGGGTGCCACCCGATTGCCGCACCCGACCGCCCGCACGACCCCGGGCCCGGCCCCGTTCCGGTCCTGCTGCGGCCCCGGTCAGGCGTTCACGAGTTCCCTCGAACCCAGCTTCTGCCGGGCGAATTCGAGGTTGCCGGCCACGCGTTCGCGGTGCTCCGGAGGCACCTTGCCGCTCTTGAGGAGGCGTTGGCCGCAGCGCTCCGACTCCTCATAGTTTCCGGTCCAGTAAGCGGCTACGGCGAGTTCGTCGAGCGAGCACCAGTCGTACCACTCGAACTCGACGAACAGAATGTCTTCCGGGTGCGGGATCTGCGCTGCTTGCTGCGCGAACATGTGCGCAAGTGGCCAGCGCCGGCCGTTCGTGCGGCAGTAGCGCGCGAGTTCACCGAGCGCTTCGGCGCGAGAAGGACGGCTTTCGTGCGCGCGGAGGTAGCGGTCGATCACCTCGGTCGGCCGCTTGCCGAGCTCTGCCGCAAGCCGTGCGGCGTAGAGGTGGGCACAGAAGACTTCCTCCGCGAAGCCGCCCATGCCTGCCCGGCGGTCGTAGGCGGCCAGTGACCTCTTCGGCTCTCCGGCATCCCGCCAGCTCTGGGCGAGGTAGAAGACGTAGCGGGAGTTGTCGGGTTCCTTGATCAGACCCTGTTGAAGGACCTTGGCGTCGCGCAGGTACTTCTTCCGTACCCCTTCTCCTCTCAGGCGTGCGCCGCCGCCCACCGAGAGGATGTTGGCGCCTTTGAGTGTCCCGAGGGTGTACGGCGTTCCGCAGTCGATGTACTCGTGCAGGACGCCGACGTAGCGCCAGGGCAACCGGGTCGCGACCAGAGCGGGGCGCCAGTGGGTGATGGGTCCGTCGTGCAGTGCGACTCGGTAGGCGTCGTGGGTCAGCTCCTGCATGCGGAAGCCGGGCTCCACCTCCATCTCGTCGTCGGCGTCGATGAACAGGAGATAATCCGCTTCGGCGCGCGCCAGGTCGATCGCCTCGCTGCGACTGCCGTCGTAGCCCTTCCAAGGACTTTCATGCAGGGCGCCGGGCAGATCGCTGAAGACGTCACGGATGACGTCCTGGGTGCCGTCGGTCGATCCCGTGTCCAGGATGACCCATGTGTCGATCAAAGGGCGCACGGATTCGAGGCAGCGTCTGATGACCGGGGCCTCGTTCTTGACGATCATGTTCAGGCAGACCGTTGTTTTCACGGGTCACCTCCAACTCGGTGAGGTAGAAGACCGACGACGCGACGTCAGCTCGGACGCTTCAGCAGTACGAAGCCCTGTTCGTTGCTCACGGTGAGATACCCCTGTGCCCGCGCAGCGCCCAGGGCCTGCTGTTCCTGAAAGACGTTCAGCGGCCACCGCTGACTGACCGGCACCTTGGTGTCCACCATGATCCACTGAGGGTCGGGACGGCTGTCGGGCCAGCCGTAGAGGCTGGCGCTCGTACGGTTCGTGAGCTGGGGCACGAGCTCATTGGATGCCTGCACCGTGGCGCCGTCAGGGATCCGGTCCATCAGACGGTGGGCGACAGCGATGCGGGGATCATCCCGCCAGGTGGCCGGCTGGACCAGCTGCCAGAACGGATACTGCGGAAGGACCAGGAGTGTGATCGCAGCGGAGCCGGCGAGGTAGCGGCGCAGGCTGCTCCTGCTCGGGTTCCGCCGGATCAAGGCGTCGATGAAGGCCGCGAAGACGATCGGCATCAGAGTGAGCGAATAGTGGTAGACGGTGCCCCAGTGGGTGCTGAGCTCCGAGGCAGCCCGCCACGTCAGGGTCGGCACCGCGATCCACATCAACGGGGACCGCAGGGCCAGGAACAGCGTCGGGGCCAGCACGAGCAGGAGCGTCGAGATCTTGGCCTCGGGGGTGATGAGACCGATCGTGCTCCTGTACAGCAGATGCGTCAGCCCGCCCTCACCGCCTTCCGAGCCATTCAGGAAGCCCCAGTAGTCGTAGGACCCGCTCGGACTGAAGGCCGGCAGAATGACCGTCGTCGCCAGCAGTGCCCCGGCCAGGCCGATTGCGGCGGTTGTGATCCCTAGCTTGCGGTCGCCACGCCGGGCGACGACGAGGCCGATCACGACCACGGTGAGCCCGAGGTCCTCCTTCACCAGCAGCAGGGGCAGAGCCCAGCAGACCGCGGCACGCATCCGGCCCGTCGCGAGAGCGGTGAGTGAGCACGCGAGAAGGGGGACGGCGAAGGCCCATTCATGGAAGTCGGAGCCGACCCCGCTCGCGAGACCCCAGGAGAGGCCGTAGCAGACCCCGATGACTGCGGCGGCGCGGGAACCCAGCGCTCGGCGCGCCCAGAAGGTCAGGGGCAGAACGCTCGCGGCAATCAACGCCGCCTGCACCACGAGCAGGGCCATCGCCGACGGCCACAGCCAGTAGACAGGTACCACCAGGACCAGAATGGGAGAGAAGTGGTCTCCCAGAATGGGAAAGTCCGGCCCCTTGACCTCGGAGACGGGCAGGTGCCCATGCGCGTAGGAGCGGACGACCTGTTCGAAGATTCCCAGGTCGAAACTGTGGGAGAGCATGCGCTGATGGATACGCAGGGACAACGTCGCGTACGTGAAGAACAGCGCTCCCGCCAGGGCCCAGATCCACCACGGGCTGTCGGAGCGGCTCCCCCGAGACGGCTCGACTACCGGCCCTTCGTCCACAGTTGGATTTTGTTGCACCGGGAGCGTGGCACTGTCGGCGGGTGGGGCTTGCATGACTTATTCCTTCCGGAAAACCGACCTTGAATACCTCAAGATGCCAGCAGCCTTCAAGGCCTGGCCGTGAGCCGCCGTGTGCGCGCGCAGAATACTCCGAACAGCGGCACACCTGGGGCGTGATGGAGTCACCCGCGCTTCTCGCGAGGGGCATTGACCGATTCTTGTCGCACCGTTACCGACTTGATGACGACATCCCTCTTCGGCCTTCCGTCGGAGGATCCGTCCTGAGTCCCATTTCCGGCGATCTCCTTCAGCACATCCAATCCACTCACGACTTTCCCGAATGGAGTCCACTCGGACGACATGGGGACATGAGGATCGGCATAACTGATGAAGAACTGACTGCCGTTCCTTCCGGGAGCCGCCTTGGACATCGCCAAGGTGCCGGCCGAATATTCGGCTCCGTCCAGATTTTCATCCTGGAAGAAGTACCCAGGATCTGCCGCGCCTTTCCCCTCGGGGTCACCGCAGTCCAATACGTAAACCCCTCGGGTCGTGACGCGATGGCACATGCTGCCGTCGTAGTACCCCTTCCGCGCCAGGAAGGAGAAGGAGTTGGTGGTGCAGGGCGCCTTGCCGGTCAGAGCCTCGAAGGTGACGGTTCCCCGGTTGGTCACGATTTCTGCCGTGTATGGCCGAGTCGCGGCCGACGCATCGAAAGTGGGAACTCCCACGGGCTTTGCGCCGCCGGTGAGATTGTATGAGCACGTGACCGGCGGCTTGGCGTCGACGCTGTATCCCGTCAGGGAGACCGCCGCCCATGTCAGCCCTGAACACGTCGCAGTTACGGCGAGCGCGACCATCACCACCTCAGTAACGCGTTTCCTGGCCCTGATGAAGAAATTCATCTTTCCTTGAAAATCCCTGACGGACATTCGAGCCTCGATTTGGCAAGTGGGAGCCGATAAAGCACGAAGAGCGTATCCACCCGTCCAGACTTCGACTGCGCCGACACTCGCTCGGAACTGAAACCACTGCGGGTCCGAATGGCCCAACTCTTCGGAACCACCCCCCCCTTTCGACCCCCTTCATCATTCTGCCGATCGCCTGAACTTCTGGTGTGCCTGGCGCACTTTCTTGCATATGCACCCGAGTGTTGGGTCAGAGGCTCTGCATGCCTCATCAAGACCACTCCATTCGGTTCCCCAAGGAGCAAACTCATGAGTCCTGAGAACAGGACCCCCTCACGCCTGGGCCCGGTGCCCCGCGGTCGCAGGTGGCTGGCCGGCGGTGCGATGGCAACGCTGAGCCTCGTCGTGCTGGGCTTCTCCAGCCCTGTGGTGGCGGCCGCCCAGAACGCCTTCTCTCCGAGCGAGATGAACCGGCCTGTGCTTATGGGCGGTGACAAGTGCGAGAACAAGAAGGGCAAGAACGACAGGGACGAGTGCTGCGACAACCACAAGAACAAGCACGACAGGGACAAGTGCAAGGAGGAGAAGGGCAAGCGCGGACCCACCGGGCCCACCGGGCCGACGGGTCCGCGCGGCGCCACGGGGCCGACCGGCGCCACGGGAGCGACCGGACCGACCGGCGCCACGGGTGAGAACGGCGAGAACGGCGCAACCGGACCCACGGGACCGACCGGCGCGACCGGCGCGACCGGCGCGACCGGCCAGAACGGCGAGAACGGCGCCACCGGCGCCACCGGCCCCACCGGCCCCACCGGTGCGACCGGCGCCACGGGAGCCACCGGCGCCACGGGAGCGACCGGTGCGACCGGCGCCACGGGAGCCACGGGAGCCACCGGTGCGACCGGTGCGACCGGTGCGACCGGTGCGACCGGCCCGTGCGTCTCCATCGACTCCTTCCAGACCGACGCCGAGCGAGAGGTCAAGGCGGTGCTGGCCCCCGACGGGTCGGCGTTCGGGGGTGTTGTTGACTTCAACACGGTCCCGCCGTACGTGTGGACGCCCCTCACCACCAACGGCTACCCGCCCAACCCCTGTGGCATCACGGTCACCGAGCACAACAACGTCGTCAGGTTCCAGGTGGTCACCACCGACGGAGATGTCTTCTCACTCGCATGCACCTTGTCGGGCGGCGAGCCTCAGCAGCTCCAATGCGGCGACGCGACATGGGTACCGGCCAACATGCAGGTGCCCCACGCGACCCTGGCCGGCGCCGAGCCGCCGCGCGTGAACGAGCAGCCGCTGAACGGGAGCCAGCAGTCCAGCTACCGGGACACGCTGGACCAGCTGCTGAACAGCCTCGACCTCAACAGGACGACGGCGGACGCAATCGAGAAGGGACTCTCGAAGAGCATGAAGGAGTCCTGACCTCGTCAGGATCCGTCTGAGATGTGCCGTGCCCGGGATCATCCGGGCACGGCACACGTGCGTGCGCCCTGCGGCGCGGTGCATGTCCCGCCGCGAGTGGTTCGCGGCAACTACCCCGTCGCCGCCAACCCGCGTGCCCCTCAACCGGCCACCGACAGGTCCGCGGATGCGGGGCGCCTTCTCAGCCCCGTCGGGCGCGCCGGGCTCCCGGCCCGCCCGACGGGAAGCCGCCCGACTACTGCCGGACGCGCACGGTCGCCGACGCCGTCGACCCGCCGTGCAGGGCGTCACCGGCGTAGCCGACCTCGTACGTCACCTGGCCGGTGGCGCGGGGCAGGTCGTTGATGGTGAACGTGCCGTCGGCGGCGACGGCGGCCGAGGTCAGCGTGCCGGCGCCCTTCCGGTCGGTGCGCACCACGGACAGGGTGATCCCGGCGGGCAGCGGCCGCCCCTGGCCGGTCAGGGTGCCGGTGATCGTCAGCCCGGCGCTCTTCGTCGCCTCCGCCGGGGCGGTGAGGGCGATGGCGGTCGGGGCCTTTTCGACCGTGACGGCGAGCGTGGTGTCCTCGGCCGGACGGTGGGTGACGTCACCGGTGAACGAGACGGTGTAGGTGGCGTCGCCGACCAGCGACGGTACGTCGAGGACGGTGAACGATCCGTCGGCGTCGACCTCGACGGGGGCGAGCCTGCGGTCGCCGTTCGCGTCGTGCCGCAGCGCCGACACCCTGACCGGTTCGGCGGGCGCGGGCCCGTCCAGCTCCAGCCGGCCCCTGATCCCGACCGGTTCGCCGACGACGGGCCGGCCCGGGGTGGTGGAGAGCGCTCCGGTGAAGCGGGAGTCGTACTGGGCGGCCGGGGGCTGGATGACATGCAGCCAGTACTCGTTGCCGTAGGTGTTGGTGGTGACGGCGAACAGCCGCGAGCCGTCCTTCGACCAGCCCAGCCCGCGCGGCGCGATCCGGTCCCCGTCGAGCGCGCCCTCGAAGGCGAACTCCAGCGGCGCCGTACCGGCCGCCGGGTCGGCCGGCTGCACGAGCAGGTCGGCCGCGCTCCCGGTCGCGGCGGCGCCCCGCGCCACATGGGCGCCGTCGCCGCTGAACGCCACGGCGGACGCCACGGCCCCCTCGGGCAGCGGCTGGTACCCGGCCGGCGCGTCGGACAGGTCGGCCGCGTCCAGCAGCCGGGTGCCGTACGCGGCGTCGGCTACGGCGATCCGCCGGCCGTCGGGGGACTGCGCCACATCCCTCATGTCGAGCGCGCCCCGCCCCTCGGCGTCCGCGAACCGGCGCTCCGGGCCGCGCACCAGCGTGTCGCCGCTCGCGTCGAACGTGGTGAGGAAGGGGTTGGCCTCGCCGGTGCTGCGGGCCTGCGCCATCACGACGCGGTCCGGGGCCTCGGGGCCGCTGGTCAGCCGCAGCCGGCCCGCACCGTTCCATCCGGTGCCGGTGGACCGGTCGCCCGCCGTGCCGTACAGCCAGGTCTGGCGGTTCTCGCACTCGGTGGTGAGGTACGGCGTCTCGGTGTGCCACTCCTTGCCGCCCGCGAAGGCGACGTCGCGCGGACAGGGCACGTCGTACGCGGAGTACGTGAAACCGGTGCGCTCCTGGGTCACGGTGTCGAAGGCGAGGATGCCCGAGGACTGCGAGACGTGGAGCGTTCCGCCGTCCGCGCTCAGTGCCATCCCGGACGGCGCGGACGCGGTGGGCAGCGAACCCACCTTCTGGCCCTGGAAGTTGTAGACGTGAACCTGGTTGGCGTACTGGTTCCGGCGGTCGTCCGTGATGTAGACCCGCTCGTGCACCGAGTCGACGACCATGGCCGAGTACGACGAGATCGGCAGCTTGGCCACGGTGTCCCCGGCCGCCGGGCCGCCGGCCGCGAAGGCGGCGGGCGGCGCGAGGGCGGTGAGCCCCGCGGCGCCGAGTGTCAGCGCGGCCAGTGTCGCCGCGATACGTCGCTGGTGCTGATTCTTCCTCAACTGAGTCCCCCACAGGCTCCGTTGGCCTCCGGCCGACCCAGCCGGAGGCGTTGTGAAGAAACATCGAAGCGTTGTGCAGGTCTTGTGCGCAACCCCTGGGGGATCTTCGGACATTCGCCATGAAAGGGCAGCAAAGGGGCGAGAAAAGGGGGCGGCCCCCGGAATCGTGAGGGGATTCCGGGGGCCGTACCGCGGCGGGCTGTCGACCCCACAGGTCAGGGCGGATGTCCGAGGCCCGGCCGCGGGGGTGTGCGGGGCGCACCCGCGGGGGTGCGCCCGGGGCGTCAGCCCAGGCGCCGGACCAGCGCGTGGTACTCGTCCCACAGCTCCTTCGGCGTGTGGTCGCCGAAGGTGTTGAGGTGGTCGGGGATCAGCGCCGCCTCCTCGCGCCAGATCTCCTTGTCGACGTCGAGCAGGAAGTCCAGGTCGGACTCGGACAGGTCCAGGCCGTCGGTGTCGAGGGAGCCCTTGGCCGGCAGGATGCCGATCGGGGTCTCGACGCCCTCGGCCCTGCCTTCGAGGCGCTCGACGATCCACTTCAGGACGCGGCTGTTCTCCCCGAAGCCGGGCCACACGAACTTGCCCGCGTCGTTCTTGCGGAACCAGTTCACGTAGTAGATCTTCGGCAGCTTGGCCTGGTCCTTGGCGGCACCGACCTTGACCCAGTGGTTCATGTAGTCGCCCATGTTGTAGCCGCAGAACGGCAGCATGGCGAACGGGTCGCGGCGCAGCTCGCCGACCTTGCCCTCGGCGGCGGCGGTCTTCTCGGAGGCCACGTTGGCCCCGAGGAAGACGCCGTGCTGCCAGGTGAAGGACTCGGTGACCAGCGGGACGGCCGAGGCGCGGCGGCCGCCGAAGAGGATCGCCGAGATCGGCACGCCCTTCGGGTCCTCCCACTCCGGGGCGATGATCGGGCACTGGCCGGCCGGGACGGTGAAGCGGGCGTTGGGGTGGGCGGCCGGGGTGTCGGACGCGGGCGTCCAGTCGTTGCCCTTCCAGTCGGTGAGGTGGGCCGGAGCGGTCTCCGTCATGCCCTCCCACCACACGTCGCCGTCGTCGGTGAGCGCGACGTTGGTGAAGACGGAGTTGCCCCACATGGTCTTCATCGCGTTGGCGTTGGTGTGCTCGCCGGTGCCGGGCGCGACGCCGAAGAAGCCCGCCTCCGGGTTGATCGCGTACAGCTGGCCGTCCTCGCCGAAGCGCATCCAGGCGATGTCGTCGCCGATGGTCTCCACGGTCCAGCCGGGGATCGTCGGCTCCAGCATGGCGAGGTTGGTCTTGCCACAGGCGGACGGGAACGCGGCCGCGATGTACTTGGGGGCCTCGGACTCGCCCTTCGGCGGCGTGAGCTTGAGGATCAGCATGTGCTCGGCGAGCCAGCCCTCGTCACGCGCCATGACGGAGGCGATGCGCAGCGCGTAGCACTTCTTGCCGAGCAGGGCGTTGCCGCCGTAGCCGGAGCCGTAGGACCAGATCTCGCGGTCCTCGGGGAAGTGCGAGATGTACTTGGTGGTGTTGCACGGCCAGGGAACGTCCTCCTGGCCCTCCGCCAGGGGTGCGCCCAGCGTGTGGACGGCCTTGACGAAGAAGCCGTCGGTGCCCAGCTCGTCCAGGACGGCCTGTCCCATGCGGGTCATGGTGCGCATCGAGACGGCGACATAGGCGGAGTCGGTGATCTCGACGCCGATCGCGGAGAGCGGGGAGCCGACGGGGCCCATGCAGAAGGGGACGACGTACATGGTGCGACCGCGCATCGAGCCGCGGAAGACACCGTTCTCACCGGTGAAGATCTCCCGCATCTCGGCGGGGGCCTTCCAGTGGTTCGTCGGGCCGGCGTCCTCCTCCTTCTCGGAGCAGATGAACGTACGGTCCTCGACACGGGCGACGTCGCTCGGGTCGGACGCGGCGTAGTACGAGTTCGGGCGCTTGGTCTCGTCCAGCTTGGTGAACGTGCCCTTGGCCACGAGCTCCCCGCACAGGCGCTCGTACTCGGCGTCGGAGCCGTCGCACCAGACCACCCGGTCCGGCTCGGTTGTCGCTGCGATCTCGTTCACCCAGGAGACGAGCTCCTGGTGATCGGTGGGGACGGTGAAGGGAGCCGCGATGTCGCGCGCCACGATCGCTCCTTGTTGAGGGTATCTGTTTGGTAGTTGCCCCGTGGGGGCTGCGACCCGGATGCTTCTACCCCTTCGAATCCCGTTGGCGCTCATCCGGTGCCGACCGCACTCATTTGATCATCCGACCGTTTCGCCCATATGTCCAGGGGGGCGCACACGTGAGCATTGCCACTCGTATCGGCTGCGCCCACGGGGGGAGGCCGTACCTACGGTCGCGTAGGTACGATGCGGGAATGACTGCTGCCGCCACCGCGCCCGGGTCCGCCGGGCTGGAACCAGCCGAGTCCGATCCCGCCCCGCTGAAGCCGCGCATGCGCGGCTGGCTGCATGCCGGGATGTTTCCCGCCGTGATCGTCGCGGGGGTGGTGCTGATCGCGTTCACCGACAGCTCCGTCGGCCGGATCGCCTGCGGCATCTACACCCTGACCGCGTGCCTGCTGTTCGGTGTGAGCGCGCTCTATCACCGGGGCACCTGGGGTCCGCGCGGCGAGGCGGTGCTCCGCCGGCTCGACCACGCCAACATCTTCCTGATCATCGCGGGCACCTATACCCCGCTGACCCTGCTGCTGCTCCCCGAGTCCACCGGGACACCGCTGCTGTGGGCGGTCTGGGCGGCCGCCGCGGCGGGGATCGCCTTCCGGGTGTTCTGGGTCGGCGCCCCGCGCTGGCTCTACACGCCCTGCTACCTGGCGATGGGCTGGGCCGCGGTCTTCTTCCTGCCGGACTTCATGCGCACCGGCGGGATCGCCGTGCTGGTGCTGGTCGTCGTCGGCGGGCTGCTCTACAGCGCCGGGGGCGTCATCTACGGCATCAAGCGGCCCAATCCCTCGCCGCGCTGGTTCGGCTTCCACGAGGTGTTCCACTCACTGACCCTGGCGGCCTTCGTGGTGCACTACGTCGGCATCTCCCTGGTGGCCTACAACCACCACTGAGCAGCACCCCGACCGGTGCGGTCGCCCCGCCGATGCCGGACAATGACGGTCATGGCCGTCACCTCCCGTACCCCTTCCGTTTCCGCTCCGGGAACGCCCCCGCAGCCGGGACTCCGCGAGCGGAAGAAGCTCCGGACCCGGACCGCGATCCGGCAGGCCGCGTACCGGCTGATCGCCGAGCAGGGGTACGAGGCGACGACGGTGGAGCAGATCGCGGCGGCGGCCGAGGTGTCGCCCAGCACCGTCTTCCGGTACTTCCCGGCCAAGGAGGACATCGTCCTCACCGACGAGTACGACCGGGTGCTGGCGGCCGCCCTGCGCGGTCGCCCCGCCGGGGAACCGCCGCTGGATTCGCTCCGGCACGTCCTGGCCGAGGTGCTCGCGGAGTTCCTGGCGACCGGGGAGCAGGAGCTGCGGCAGCGGACCCGGCTGATGGTGGAGGTGCCGGCCGTCCGGGCCCGGATGACGCGGATCATGTCGGGCACGGCCGGGGCGCTGGCCGAGGCGATCGCCGCCCGTACCGGCCGCGAGCCCGGTGATCTGGCGGTCCGGGTGTTCGTCGCGGCGGTGCTGGGCACGCTGCGCGAGGTGACGCTGTACTGGGGCGAGCAGGGCCAGGAGGGCGACCTCGTCGCGATGACCGGCCGGGCCCTGGACACCCTGGAGGGCGGCCTGAGGCTCTGACCGGGGGCCGGGCCCCCGGTCCACCCGGCGGACGTCACCGGCCGCCGAGACTCCGCGCCAGCTCCTGTGCGTCCGTCGTCGGCGCGTCGCACACGAAGTGCCTGCACACGTACGCCGTCGGCGCGTCGCCGACCATCGGCCGGTCCGCGAGCAGCGGGAACTCGGCGCCGCCCGTCTCCCCCGCCGCCACCACCGCGCCCGGTGCCGTTCCCAGCAGCGCCGTGCGGTGCAGCTCACCGCCGACCGGTCCGGCGACGGCGACCTCGCGCGGCCCGTCCAGCAGCGCCTCCGCGACGGCGAGTCCCCAGCTGGTGAACCGGGGGGCGCGCGGCCCGAGCGCCTTGATCACGCCGAGCGCGCCCTCCGCGGCGGTGCGGTGGGCCTCGGAGCCGGTGTGCGCGGCGTACGACAGGAGCGCCCCGGCCGCCGCCGTCCAGCCCGCCGGGGTCGCGTTGTCGGTGGGGTCCTGCGGGCGGCGGATCAGCTGCTCGGCGTCGTCCGCCGTGTCGTACAGCCGGCCGCCCTCGCCGGTGAAGTGCTGGAGCACGATGTCGAGCAGGAAGCCGGCGAACTCCAGCCAGACGCCCTCGCCGGTGACCGCGGCCAGCGCGAGGAAGCCCTCGGCCACGTCGCCGTAGTCCTCCAGGACCCCGGCGTGCCCGCCGGGGCGCCCGTCCTTGGACGTGCGGTCCAGCCGGGCGACGTCGCCCAGGTGCACCCGGACCAGCAGGTCGGCGGCCTCGGTGGCGCGCTCGACGAGGTCGGGCCGGTCGAAGTACGCCCCGGTCTCGGCGAGCGCGGCGATCGCCAGGCCGTTCCAGGCGGCGACCACCTTGTCGTCCCGGCCCGGGTGCGGGCGCGGTGCACGGGCGGCGAGCAGCGCGGCCCGCACCCGGGCGACCCGGTCCGGGTCCGCCCCGGCGCCCTCCGGCGCGAGCCGGAGCACCGAGGACCCCTCCTCGAAGGTGCCCTCCTCCGTCACTCCGAAGTACTCCGCGGCGAAGGCGGCGTCCTGGTCGCCGAGGGCCTCCCGCAGCTGTGCGGGCGTCCACACGTAGTACGCGCCCTCGACGTGCCGCCCGTCGCCGTCCTCGCTGTCGGCGTCGAGCGCGGAGGCGAAACCGCCCTCGGCGGTGCGCAGTTCGCGGACCATGAAGTCGGCGGTCTCCAGGGCGACCCGGCGGGCCTGCTCCGAGCCGGTGGTCCGCCACAGGTGCGCGTAGACGCGGCAGAGCAGCGCGTTGTCGTAGAGCATCTTCTCGAAGTGGGGCACCAGGGTGCCCCCGGGCCGCTGGCGCAGCACGTACCGGTGGAAGCCCCCGCCCAGCTGGTCGAAGAGGCTCGACCGTGCCATGGCCCCGCACAGTCCCTCGGCCATCTCCAGCGCGCCGGCGGACTCCGTCCGGGCGTGGTGCCGCAGCAGGAACTCGATCGTCATGCCCGGCGGGAACCTGGTGTCGCCGGAGCCGAGCCAGCCGCTTTGGGGGTCGTACTCCCGGCTGATGCCCAGCAGCGCCCGTGCCAGCTCCGCCTCGCCGGGGAGCCCGCCGTCCCCGTGCTCCAGCTGCCGTTCCGCCAGATCGCGGGTGATCTTCCCGGCGACCTCCCCGACCTCCGCGCGCCGTTCCGTCCAGGCGCTGTGGACGCCTTCGAGCACCTGCCGGAAGGAGGGCATCCCGTGCCGGGGCTCGGGCGGGAAGTACGTACCGAAGTAGAAGGGCTCGCCGGCCGGCGTCATGAAGACGGACATGGGCCAGCCGCCCTGCCCGGTGGCGGCCTGCACGGCCTCCATGTAGACGGCGTCCACGTCGGGGCGCTCCTCGCGGTCCACCTTGACGTTGACGAAGTGTTCGTTCATGTAGGCGGCGACGGCCTCGTCCTCGAAGCTCTCGTGCGCCATGACGTGACACCAGTGGCATGCGCTGTAGCCGACCGACAGCAGAACGGGTACGTCGCGCCGCCGGGCCTCCTCGAAGGCCGCGGGCTCCCAGGGCCACCAGTCGACCGGATTGTCAGCATGCTGAAGCAGATACGGCGAGGTCACGCCAGCCAACCGGTTCATGCGATCCAGCCTCTCACAGCACCTGGCGCGACCGGCGAAACCCTCGCGAGCCCGCCCCGCCCGGCCGAATTGCACGTGTGGGGCGTCATGTGGCGGGCGGCTCCCTCCGAGGCTCCTCGAAGGAGGTGGCCATGACCGCCGGGATGGCGGCACCCGCGTGGACGCATACGCAGATCGGCGCGGAACGCTACGGCCCCCGGTCGCCCCGGGCTCGGAGCGGTCCCGGCCGCGCCCCCGGCCGGCTGCCGGAGCACTCGGGAGCCGCTCGGCTTCCGGCGGCGGACGGCCCGGAGAATGCGCGCCCCCGGTACGGCCGCGCCGTGGAACCTGCGGCAAAACCGAACGACTTTGCGAGTATTTCACTTTCACGGCCCGAGCTTGATCGCTAGGGTGAACGAGAAGCACACGGAAGATGAACGTGGGGTTAACCCACGGCGCCGGGCACGTCAAGTCATCGCCCGGCATTCGCTGTTACTCCTGGGGGGGGGGGAAGTACTGCGTGGACATCACCCATGTCCTGTGCGGATTCAGCAAGGGTCTGATCTCGGACCTCGACGGTCTTCTGCCGGCACGGTCCGTGCTCGTGGTGGAGGACGAACACGTCGCCGCCGTCCGTGACGTACACCGAAGGGCCGCGCGCCATCCGTGCGTTGCGCAGGTCGTCCACGCACCGGTCCAGAACGAGCAGGACCCCGCCGGGACGGTGCGCGCGCTCCCCAGACCCGGGCAGGTCCGCGCCGTCGTTCCGGCGACCGAGTACGGCGTGGTCGCCGCGGCGGCGCTGGCCGAGGCATGGGGGCTGCCCGGCGCGGGCACCCGGGCCGCGGCGATCCTGCGCGACAAGACCGCCCTGCGCGCCCACGCGGATTCCGCCGGACTGCCGCAGCCCCGCTGGCGGACGGCCGGGAGTGCGCGGGACGTCCTCGACTTCCGGTCCGAGCACGGCGGCCGATGCGTGCTGAAGCCCGCCGATCTGCAGGCCAGCCTGGGAGTCCGGCTGCTCGACGAGGACGACGACGTGTCGTCGGCGTGGCAGGCGACGACGACGGCCGGTGAGCCGAAGATGCGGTCACCGCACGCCGGGCCGGGCCGATTCCTCGTCGAGGAAAGGCTGTTCGGGCCGGAGGTCAGCGTCGAGTGCCTGGTCGACCGCGGTGAGCTCCTGTTCGTGAACGTCACCGGGAAACTCCTGCACCCGGGTCCGGCGCCGGTGGAGCTCGGCCATGTCGTGCCCGCCTCGCTCCCACCGGGCGTGGCCGGGGAACTGACCCGGCTCATGGGGCTGTTGGTCGAATCGGCCGGATTCGGCTCCGGCGTCCTGCACGCCGAATGGATTCTGGTCGACGGGGTGCGGCCGCACCTCGTCGAGTGCGCGGGCAGGCTGCCGGGCGACAGCATCGACCTGCTGATCGACCTCGCCCACGGCGGCCGCATCGTGGCCGATCTGCTGGCCGTTCTGGGCGGGTCCGGCCCGCCCGGGCGCGGCCCGGACCTCCGGGGCGCGGCCATCCGGTTCCTGTCCGCGCGACCAGGTGTGGTGCGGGGCGTCACGGGGCTGGCGCAGAGCCGGGCCTCGGACGGCGTGCACGAGGTCGAACTCGCCGCGGAACCAGGAACGGCCGTCGGCGAGCTGGCGAGTTCGTGGGACCGGATCGGCCATGTGCTGGCGACCGGCGAGGACGGCGAGCACGCCGCACGGAACGCGGCCGCCGCGGCCGGGCTGATCGACGTCCGCACCTCATGATCGCCCGGCTGCTGCGGAGTTACGTCCCGGAGTCCTCGGCCGGCCGGTCGTTCGCCCTCGTCGCGCTGCTCGACTCCGTCGGTACCGGCTTCTACCTGGCCGGGTCCACGATCTTCTTCATCCGCGTGATCGGTCTGAGCGACGCCCAGGTGGGTCTGGGCCTGGCCGCGACCGGCCTGACCGCCTTCCTGGCGACGGTGCCGCTGGGGGTGCTCGCCGACCGGTGGGGCGCCAAGCGGATGCTGATCGCGTATCAGCTCTGGCGTGCGCTGTGGTTCTCGGCGCTCGCCTTCGTCCACGGGCCGGTCGCGTTCTTCGTGGTGTCGGCGCTCCTGGGCGTGGTCGAGCGCGCGGTGTCGCCGGCGAGCCAGGCGGTCGTGTCGGTCGCGGTGCCGAGCAAGGACCGCACGCGCGCCATGGCGACCATGCGCTCGGTCCGCAATGTCGGGTTCTCCCTCGGCGCCCTGCTCACCGCTCCGCTGATGGCCGACGGTTCGGCCCTGGCGTACCGGACGATCATTCTCGTCGACGCCGCGTCGTTCGTGTTCGCCGCGCTGCTGCTCGCGCGGTTGAAGGTGCCGACGGCGCCGCCGCCCGTGCGCCGGGGCGGTCTGAGCTTTCTGCACGGATTCACCGACCGGCGCTATCTCGGGCTCACCGCGGTGAGTTGCGTACTCGCGGTGCACATGCCCGTCCTGGCGGTGGCCCTTCCGCTGTGGACCGTCCGGGAGACGGACGCCCCCACGGCGCTGGTCTCGGCCCTGGTGGTGCTGAACACCGTGCTGGCCGTCCTCTTCCAGGTCCCGCTCGCCAAGGGGGCCGAACGCGAGGGCGGGGGCCTGCGCGCCATGCGCCTGGCCGGACTCGCGCTGATCGCCTCCTGCGCGATGTTCGCCGTCGCGGCGGCTCCGCTGGGCACGCTGTTCGCCTGCGCCGTGCTCGTGGTCGCGACCGTGCTGCTGACCGCGGGGGAACTGTGGCAGTCGGTCGGCGCCTGGGAACTTTCGTACAAATACGCGCCGGAGCACCGCAAGGCCGAATACCTCTCGATCTTCGCGCTGGGCAACAGCGCCCAGGACGTGCTCGGCCCGCCCCTCGTCACCGTCGTCGTACTCGGCTGGGGCGTGGCCGGATGGGCCGCGCTCGCCGCGCTGCTGCTCGGCGCGGCCCTCCTGCTGCCCCTGCCCGTCGCCCGACTCGACCATCGCCTCGCCACGGCTGAAGGAGCACGGACATCCACATCCTGATCATGCAACGGCCCCACTCGACCGCGGACTACGACCACTGGCTCAGGGAGGCCTCCCCCGAGACCCGGATCACCCTGCTCACCTCGGCCGACAGCGTGCGCCGGACCGAGGACCTCGCCGCCGGGGTCCGCCGGGTGACGGTGGCGGCCGACTACGAGGCACGGGCCACGACCGCCGAGCTGTTCCGGCTGTGCGAGGCCGACCGGCCCGACCGGATCTTCGTGAACTCCGAGGACGACGTCCTGCGCGCCGCCGAGGCGCGGACCCTCTTCGGCATTCCCGGTACCGGTTCGGCCCTGGCGCTGCGGTTCCGGGACAAGATCGCCATGAAGCAGCTGTTCGACGGGGGTCCGGTGCCCGCCGTGCCGTACCGCGAGGTGCGCTGCTACGCGGATCTGCGCGCGGCGCAGGAGGAACTCGGCACCGTCGTCGTCAAGCCCCGTGACGGCGCGGGATCGGCCGGAGTGCGGGTGCTGCCCGACGCGCAGGCGGTGCGGCAGGCCTGCCTGGAGGACCCCGGCCTGCTCACCGCCCTGCACAGCGGCGCCCTGATGGCCGAGCAGTACATCGAGAGCACGGTCCACCACGTGGACGTACTCGTCGACGGCGGCTCGGTGCTCCTGGTCTCGCCGTCGCGCTATCTCAGCCCGCCGCACCTGTTCCGCACCCACAATCTGGGCTCGGTGATGCTCGATGCGGACTCGCCCCGCGCGAAGCTGCTCACCGACGCCGCCGAGCGGTTCGTCGCCGCCCTTCCCCGGGACCACGGGGTCCATGTGCTGCACATGGAGTTCCTGGAGGACGGCTCGGGCACGTTCTTCGCGGGCGAGGTGGCCTGCCGGACCGGCGGGGCACTGATCAAGAACGCCGTCCGGCACACCTACGGGATCGATCTGTCCCGGGCCGCCTGCCTGCTGGCCGCGGGGCTGTGGACGGCGCCGCGGGAACCGGCCAGCGGGGCCGCCCGCACCGGCTGGCTGTTGTGGACCGGTGGACCGGAGCCGTGTGCGCCGGCCCACCGGCCGGACTGGCTGGTCGACTTCTCCGCAGCGAAGGAGGCCGAGCGGCGGCGTGATCCCGTCGACGCGGTGGACGGAAAGGCCCGCCTCCTGGTGGAGGGCGCCGACGAGGAACAGATCGAGGAGCGGATCCGCGCCCTCTGCCGGCGCGGCTGACCGGCCGGCCCGTCCGCGCCGCCCCGACACAGTCTGATCACCACTACAGGAAAGAGACCACCGTGCTACCCGGCGAATCCGAGATCCATGACATTGTCGGCATCGGTTTCGGCCCCTCGAACCTGGCCGTCGCCATCGCGCTGGAGGAGTGCGACCAGCCGCTCGACGCGGTCTTCCTCGACCGCAAACCCGCCTTCGCGTGGCACCCGGGACTCATGTTCCCCGGGGCGGAGATGCAGGTGTCCTTCACGAAGGACCTCATCACGATGCGCAACCCGCGCAGCCGCTACACCTTCTTGAACTACCTCTCGGAGCAGGGCCCCGGCCGGCTGGGGAAGTTCATCAACCTGCGCACCTTCTATCCGACGCGCGTGGAGTTCAACGACTACTACGCGTGGGCGGCCGCGCAGTTCGACAAGCAGGTCCGGTGGAACACCGAGGTCCTCGACGTCACCCCCGTACCCGCCGAGGGCGGCGGCACGGAGCTGCTCCGGGTGGTCTCGCGGGACCGGAGCACCGGGGAGACGTCCGCGATGCTCACCCGCAATCTGCTGATCGCGCCCGGCGGCACCCCGCACGTCCCCGACGGGGCCGAACCCGGTGAGCGGGTGTTCCACGCCTCCGAGACCCGGGAGCGGCTGGCCCGCACGTTCGACGACCGTTCCGCACCGCACCACTTCAACATCGTCGGCTCCGGCCAGACCTCCGCCGATGTGTTCATGCACGTGCGCCGGACGTATCCCAACGCCCGGATCACCACGAACATCCGTGGTTTCGCCATGCGTCCCGAGGACGACACCCACTTCGTCAACGAACTGTTCCTGCCGGAGTTCCCCGACTGGTTCCACCGTCAGGACAGCGAGTTCCGGCAGAAGATAATCGACGACTACGGCCTGGCCGCCCACACGGGCGTGAGCTACGACGTCATTCCGCAGATCTACCGCGAGTACTACGAGGACCAGTCCGCCGGGACCGACTCGCTCGCCCTGCACAGGTTCACCGAACTGGTCGGGGCCCGCTCGGCCGACGGCCGTGCGGTGGCCACCTACTTCCACCTCGACAGCGGCGAGACCAGCCAGGTCGAGTCCGACGCCGTCGTCCTCGCCACCGGGTACCGCTACCCGATGCCGATTCCCGCGCTCGCCGCCGTCGACGAGCACCTGCGCATGGAGACCCCTCAGCGGTACGCGATCCGGCGTGACTACGCCATCGAGAGCGCCGAGGGCTTCCTGCCGCGGATCTACCTTCAGGGGTACGCGGAGGCCACACACGGGTTCAGCGAGGTGCTGCTCTCCCTGATGCCGTTGCGGGCCGCCGAGATCGTCCAGTCCATCACCGAGAACGCGTCCGTCGAGTCTCGTTAGGAGCACCGAGATACATGACCATCCCGACCACGGTGGACCCAGGTCTGCACGGCGCCACCCGGATCGCGTCCGACGAGGAACGCGCCACCGTCCAGGCCGTGTTCGAGAGGCACGGCATGCCGCTTCCGCAGGGTGCGGTGACCGTGGTGTTCGCCTATCCCGGCCACGGGGTCGGCGAACGGCACCGCCGGCTCTCGGGCTGCACCAGCCAGATGCTGCTGCTGTCGAATGCCTCGGCCGGGCTGTCCCGGCTCGGCATCGACGTCGCCGCGGCGAGCACCGAACCTGCCGAGAAACACGCTCATCTGGGTGAACTCAGCCGCGTCATCGCCCGGTTCACCGAGGACGACGCCGCGGCGCTGCCGCACACCGACCTCGATGAGGGCCGGTTCCTGCTGCGCTGGACCATGGTGCTCGGCGGAGAGCGCGACGGGCTCCTCGTCACCGACATCGCCGACAGCGTGGCCCACACGCGCGCGGTCATCGACCTCCTCACCACCGACCGCCTCCGTGAGTGGGCCGAGGCCGCCGGGGCCGACCCCGATTCCGTGTCGGCCGGGGTGACGGACGCCTACGCGAACGGCGCGGACTCGCGGGGCATCGTGGCCTTCGAGGCGGGCACCCCGCTGGTGGCCAAGGTGGGCCCGCGCGAGGTGATCGACGCGGAGACCGCGTTCGTCTCCGAGGTCAACGCCCTGCTCACGGACCGGGGGGCCGCCCCGCTGTTCCCCCTGCTGCACGGTGTGCACCGCGAGGGCGGGCAGGCGACGTCCCTGATGGAGCAGGTCGAACCGCTCACCCTCGACAACGTCGTCTTCGCCGACGCGACGAAATTCGTCCTCGCCGAGGACACCGTGCCGGCGCTCGAACCCCACCTCCGGCTCCTGGGCGACCTGTACGCGGCGACGACGCGGCAGCAACGGCCCAGCGTCGCCGACTACCTGCTGCGGGAGCGCTTCCACGCCGTGCGGGAGCACGAGGGGTTCGTCAGCACGTTCCTGGCCTTCTTCCCCGGCTGGGATCCGGCCGGGGTGCTCGGTGCGGACGTGATCCTGCCGACCGGTGCCCGGCTGCCGGGCTACACGGAGCTGACGCGGTGGCTGGACGGCGCCGCGCCCTCGCTGCTGCCCGGCTCCGGCTGTCTGGTCCATGGTGATGTGCACCTGAAGAACATGCTGCGGCGCGCGGACGGTTCGCCGGTGTTCGTCGACCCGCGCACCGTCTGGGACGGCCGGGACCGGCCGGACATCGGGTTCGGCGACCCCAGCTACGACTTCGCCACCCTGCTGCACAGCGCGCTGCCGATGAGCGGCCTGCTGCAGGCCGTCGCCGACGGCACGACCGGGGCCCTCCTGCCGGAGCTGCCCGCGGAGCCGGACGGCGTGCTCGACCTCTCCGGTCTGACGACACCGTTCGCCGTGGACGAGGGCCTGAGGAGGCTGGAGGACCGTCTGGTCGCCGGCCTCGGACCCGAGGACGAGCCGCCGGTTCTGCGCGCCAGGCTGTACATCGGCGCGGCGAACGCCCTGGCCGGCTGGCTGAAGTACGAACGGGCGCTCGCCACACCGCGCGCCTGGCTCGCTGTGTACGCCTACGTCCTGTGGTACCTCGACCGTGCGCGGACACAGCTGCGATGAACCGGCACCGCAGGTCAGGACGACCGAACAGAAGGAGCGGGGCATGCCCGAGCACGTATTGATGGTCAACTCCGGCAAGGCGGAGGCGGTGGACCGGCTGCGCGCGGCCGCCCCCGACGTCGAGATCGACGTCGTCACCGAGAGCGCGTACGCCCGGATGTACGCGCCCGATGTCCGCCTGCACTTCGTCGACGACATCGCCGACCTGACCGCCGTCCGCCGGGTGGCACTGGACCTCATGTCCCGCCGGCCGGTCGACCACGTGGTGGCCCCTTCCGAGCGCAGCCTGCCCGCCGGCGGGTACCTGCGGTCGTTCCTGGGTCTGGGCGGGATCGGCTTCGAGACGGCCAACCGCTTCTCCCACAAGGCGGTGATGAAGTCGGCGCTGGCCGCGGCGGGTCTGCCGGTCGCCCCGTACCGGGTGATCGGAGCACTCGCGCAGGCCCCCGCCGCGGCCGCCGAACTGGGCTGGCCGGTGGTCGTCAAGCCGGCGCTGGGCACCGGCTCGATGAACACCTTCGCCGTGTCCTCGGACCGGGAACTGGCCGAGCTGCTGGCCTCGCCCGCCGCGGACGGTCTGCGGCGCGCGGCGTGCCCGCTGCTGGTCGAACGGTTCGTCGAGATGGAGGGCGAGTACCACTGCGACGGGGTGGTCTCCGACGGCAACGTCGAATTCGCCGCCGTACAGCGCTACTTCATGCCTCTTCTCGGCCACACGGACGACTTCACCGGCTCGTACCTGCTCCCCGAGGAGGATCCGGACGTGGCGGTGATCCGCGATCTGCACCGGGCCACGGTGGACGCCCTGGGGCTGGAGAGCGGTGTGACGCACATGGAGCTGTTCCGGACCGGGGACGGGTTCGTGATCGGTGAGATCTCCTGCCGCCCGGCCGGCGGCGGAATCGTCGACGCGGTGAGGATGAAGTACGGCATCGACCTGTGGCGGGTCTTCATGGACACCGCGCTCGGCCGTCCGGCCGGTGTGAGCGGACCGGTGGCGCCGCTCCGGGAGGGCGTCATCGCCAACTGCGACCTTCCGGTGCGCCCCGGCCGGGTCGTGCGCATCTCCACCCCCGACGAGCTGGCGGCCGTGCCGGACGTGATCGAGACCCGGATGTCCACCCGGGTGGGCGATGTCATCGGCTCCCGGCTGCACTCGGCCTCGACCACCGGTCTGGTGTTCCTCGCCACGGCGGACGCCGCGCTCGTGGCCAAACGCGTCGAGGACCTGGCCCGCGTCTACGTCCTGGACGTCGAACCGGTCTAGAGCACCGGTGTGCCCGCCGCGGGGGGGGGGGGGGGGGGGGGGGGGGGGGGGGGGGGGGGGGGGGGGGGGGGGGGGGGGCGG
>NZ_JBCEWQ010000109.1:0-29869 GCF_038448545.1 Streptomyces sp. CLV115 | reverse complement strand
TCCCGGCGCCGCCCACCGTCACAACTCGGCACCGCCACCGCCCGCACCGTCGCCTCGGAGCAGCGTCATCAGCTCCCGCGCGCCGGGGCTCAGGTACGGGGCCGCCGGGAGCACCACGACGCTCTCGTAGCAAGGCTGTTGCGTCCCTTCGAGGTCCACCGTCACCAGCCCCCGGGCCTCGGGCTTGCGGGAGAAGTGGTGCGGCACCAGCGCGATGCCCAGCCCCTCGTGCACCAGCTCCAGCAGGCTGTGCACGTCGTTCACCTCCAGCCCCACCGTGCGCCGCACCCCCGCCCGGCCGAACGCCCCGTCCGCCGCCCGCCGCGGACCCCAGTCCGGATGGAAGTCGATGAACGACTCACCGGACAGCTCACGCCAGGCGACACGCTCCGCCGCCGCGAACCGGTGACCCGGCGCACAGAGCACGACCATGGGCTCGCGCGCCAGCGGAATGAGATTGCCGCGCCACTCGTCGGCACCGACCGTCGCGGCGAAGGCTGCATCGAGCCGCCCGCCGGCCACCCCGTCCACCAGGCTCGTGGTGCCCTCCTGGCGGAGCCGGATCTCCATCAGCGGATGCTTGCGGTGGAAGGCCGCCAGCAGACGCGGCAGACGCACCCCCGGCACGCACTGCTCCACGCCCACCGACAGTGTGCCGCGCAGCAGCCCCCGTACCGCGTCGACGGCATCCCGCGCGGCCCGTGCCCCCGCCAGCGTCCGCTCGGCCTCCACCAGCAGTGCGTGCCCGGCCTCCGTCAGCCGCACGCTGCGCGTGGTGCGGCTGAACAGCGGCGTCCTCAGCTCGTGCTCCAGGGCCCGGACGGAGGCGGAGAGCCCGGACTGCGACACGGCGAGGCGCTCGGCGGCCCGGGTGAAGTGCTGTTCCTCGGCGACGGCGACGAAGTGTTCCAGCTGACGCAGTTCCATGATTGAGAAATATAGGTGCTGAATCCCAGCAGAATCTTCTGTTGGACTGCTGGATCGCCGTCGGCCAACCTGGACCTGCGAACCGCACCCGCCTCTTCCGTGGAGCCCGCATGTACCTTCCGTCCGCCGACCGCTACCAGGCCATGCCCTACCGGCGCGCCGGACGCAGCGGACTGCTGCTTCCCGCGCTCTCCCTCGGCCTGTGGCACAACTTCGGCAGCGACAGGACGCCGGAGACCCAGGGCCGGATCCTGCGGCGCGCCTTCGACCTCGGCATCACCCACTTCGACCTCGCCAACAACTACGGACCGCCGCCCGGCGCCGCGGAGTCCGCGATGGGACGGGCACTGGGGACGGACTTCGCCCGGCTCCGGGACGAGCTGGTCATCTCGACCAAGGCGGGCTACCTGATGTGGGACGGTCCGTACGGGGAGTGGGGGTCCAGGAAGAACCTGCTCTCGTCGCTGGACCAGAGCCTCACCCGGCTCGGCCTCGACCACGTCGACATCTTCTACTCGCACCGTCCCGACCCCGGCACTCCGCTGGAGGAGACGATGGGCGCGCTCGACTCGGCGGTGCGTCAGGGCAAGGCGCTGTACGTCGGCATCTCCAACTACTCGGCCGAGCAGACCCGCCAGGCCGCCCGGATCCTCGACGGGCTGGGCACGCCGCTGCTCATCCACCAGCCGCGCTACTCGATGCTGGACCGCGGGGCCGAGGACGGTCTGCTCACGGTGCTCGACGAGCTGGGCACCGGATCGATCGCCTACTCGCCGCTGGAGCAGGGCATCCTTTCCGACCGCTATCTGCGCGGCATCCCGGAAGGCTCGCGCGCCGCGGGCAGCAGCCCCTTCCTGACGCCCGAAGCGGTCACCCCGGAGCTGGTGGACCGGCTGCGGGCGCTCGACGAAGTGGCTTCCGCACGCGGCCAGTCCCTCGCGCAGCTGGCGCTCGCATGGGTGCTGCGGGGCGGCCGGGTCACCTCCGCCGTGGTCGGGGCGAGCAGCGTCGCCCAGCTGGAGAACAGCGTCGAGACGGTCCGGCACCTGGATTTCGCCGACGAGGAGCTGGCCCGGATCGAGGAGATCCTCAAGGGACGGACCACCGGCTGAGCCGCCCGGCGCCCCCGAGTCCCCGGACATCACCGCGGAGCGGGGCGGCGAGCCGTTCCCCGCCACCCCGCATGCTCACGCGACGGCGTCCCGGGGCGGACCTCCGTAACGGTGGGCCCACGGCAGGGCCTCCTCCAGCGCGGCCGATATGCCGAGCAGCAGGTCCTCGCGGCCCCAACCGGCCGTGAGCGAGACCCCGAGGGGCAGGCCCTGCGCGCTCCAGCCCAGCGGAAGGCTGACGGCCGGGAATCCGGTGGCGTTCGCCAGGACGGTGTTGCCGGTGAACGCGGTCATCGCGGCCAGTTCCGCCGCCGGGTCGGCGTCGTCGCGCAGCTGACCGACGAGCGTCGGCGGGGTGGTCACGGTCGGGGTGATCACCACGTCCGCGCTCGCGTAGTCGAGTGCCCAGGCGCGGGCGCGGGCCTGGACCACACCGATCGAGGCGGCCAGCTCGGCCGAGCTGAACTCCTGTGCCCGGGACCGGAGGTGACGGACGATCGGGCGCAGCGAGGACTCGTCGAACGGCATGGTCCTGGACCCGACCAGTGCCGTGAACATCACCTGGAAACCCTCGGTCAGCTCGGGGTCCGGTGCCTGGTTTCGGACGAACACATCGTGCCCGAGCTCCGCCAGCGTCCGGGCGGTGAGCTCCGCGGCGGCGGCGACCTCGGGGTGCACGGGCGAGCCGGAGACCGACCCCTGGGCGAGCGCGATCCGCAGCCTCGGCACGGGTGCGTCGCAGGCGCGCTCGTAGCTGCCGGTCCGGGGCGGATGCACGGTACCGGCGCCGGTACGGCTGGTCAGTACGTCGAGGAACGCGGCGGTGTCGCGGACCGTGCGGGCGAGCGGCCCGCGCACGGAGAGCCCCATCCCGTCATTCCCGTTCGGCCCCGCGGTGACCAGGCCCCGGCTGGGCTTGAGCCCGACCACCCCGCAGGCGCTCGCGGGGGAGCGCACCGAGCCCGCGGTGTCGCTGCCCTGCGCGATCGGCACCAGCAGCGCACCGACCGCCGCCGCCGCGCCGCCACTGCTGCCGGCCGCGCTCCGGGTGAGGTCGAACGGGCTGCGGGCCGGACCGGACACCTCGGGCTCGGTGTAGCAGGCGGCCCCGAACTCGGGAACGGTGGTCTTGCCGAGGCTGATCAGCCCGGCGTCCGACATGACGTCCACGATCTCGTCGTTGTGCCCGGGAACCCAGTCGCAAAACAGCGCGGAACCCAGTGTGGTGCGTACGCCCGCGGTGGCCTCCAGGTCCTTGACCGCGGTGGGCACGCCGAACAGGCGCGGCAAACCGGCGCGATCCGTCGTGCGCAGTACGCGTTCGGCCCCGGCCGCCGCGGCGCGGGCCCGGTCGGCCGACACGGTGGTGAACGCCCCCACCCGGTCGCCGTCCGCCATCCGGGCCAGCAGATGGTCCACGACTTCGACGGGCCCCGTCCCGCCGTTCTCGTAGGCGGCGGCCAACTCCAGGGCCGTGAGGTCGTGCAACTCCGTCATGCGCGCTCCCATTGAAGTTCCGTTACGCGTATCGATATGGTGCGTTCATGGTGGTCGAGAACGCAAGCACTTCGAAGAACGGCCGTCCCCGGGCGGTCACGCTCGACGCGGTCCTGGACGCGGCGACCGAGCTGGCCGACGACCGGGGGCTGGACGCCGTGACCTTCCGCGCGCTGGCCGACCGGCTGGGCGTGTCACCGATGGCGATCCACCGCACGACGGGCGGCATCGACGCGCTCCAGCACGCGCTGGTGTCCCGGATCGTCGGCGAGGTGACCCGGTCGGTGGACTGGCCGGACGACTGGCGCGGCATTGTCCGGCTGTTCGCCGACACGCTCCACGACCTGCTCATGCGGCACCCCGTCATCCTGGAGGCGCACCGCCGCGCCTCCCTGGTCGGGCCCGGCGCCGACGACGTCGCGTACCGGGTCGTGGCGGGGGGGGGGGGGGGCGGGCGGGACGGGGTGGTGGCGGCGCTGCGCAGCCCCGGGCTGGACGAGGAGGCCGCCGCGTACGCGTACGGCACCCTGCACGACTTCGTCACCGGGCACGTGGCGATCCGGCTCGGCCGCGGTGATCTGGAACTGATCCAGGTCCCGCCGGAACGCCGGGCCGCTTCGGTGTTCGCCGACTACCACGACTACGACCGCAGGTTCTCCTTCGGCCTCGACTTCGTCATCGGCGGAATCGCCGCCGCTGCCGTCACCCCCGCACCCCACGAGGAGCAGTGATGACCCCCTCCCCGCCGGACCCGCCGAAGACGCCGGAGACGGACCTGCCGCAGACGCACCGCCTGACGGCCCCTGGCGGGCGCCGCATCGCGTACTGCTCGTACGGCGATCCCACCGCCCCGCCCGTGATCGTGCTCCACGGCACGCCCGGCAGCCGCTACGAGGGTCTCGCCCTGCGGCAGGCGGCGGTGGACGCCGGCCTGCATCTGGTCTTCCCGGACCGCCCGGGGTACGGCGAGACCGACCCGGTGCCCGGTCGCGGCTTCCACCGCTGGAACGACGACTTCGTGGCCCTGCTCGACCACCTCGGCCACGAGCGGGCCACGCTGGTGGCGATCTCCGGCGGCGGCGGGTACGCGCTCTCGGCGGCCCAGAAGCACCCCGCCCGGGTCACGAGACTGATCCTCGCCTGCGCCGCCGTCCCCGGAGCTCCCGGCTCCGCGTACGCGCGCCGGATCCCGCTGGTCAAGTGGATGAACCGGATCGTCGTCTGGGCCCCGGCGCTCGCCCGGCCGATGCTCGCCGGCAAGGGGATCTTCAAGAAGACGAGGAACGAACCGAACCTCGACGCCTGGCCCCGCTCCGACCGGCTGATCATGAGCACCCCGGCCTTCCGCGCGCTGTCCGAGGTGGACACCACCGAAGGCCAGCGCCAGGGCGTGGACGAGGTCATCACCGACCTCGCCGGCTATTCCCGCCCGCTGCCGGACCCGCTGGCCTCGGTCTCCGTGCCGACCCTGTTCATCCATGGCGAGGCGGACGGCAATGTCCCCATCGAGGTGGCGCGCTGGGCGCACGCACAGATGCCCGGCTCCGAGCTGCGCACCGTCCCCGACGGCGGACACCTGTTCCTCCTCGCGGACCCGGAACCCCTCCTGCGCGAACTGACCTGAGCGATGAGCCCGCCGGTGTGAGGATGGCCGTCATGACATGGACGGCACCTCGCATCGAACGCACGACGGCCGCCGGCGACCAGCTGAACGTTCCGGGCACCACGGACGAGCGGCCCATGCTGGAGGGCTGGCTCCGCTGGCACCGGGAGACGCTGCTCACCAAGTGCGCCGGGCTCACCGCCGAACAGCTCGCGCGCACCACGGCCGAACCGTCGGGCCTCACCCTGCTCGGGCTGGTGCGGCACCTCGCGGAGATCGAACGCTGGTGGTTCCGGCGGAGTTTCGCGGGGGAGCCGATCGGCGATGTCTTCACCGCCCCCGGCGACGGCGACGAAGGGCTCCAAGGGGTCGAATCGGCCCACGCCGAGCGCGACTTCGCCGCGTACCGGGCCGAGGTCGACGCGTGCGAGGCCGCCGTGGCGGGACGGGGCCTCGACGAGACCTTCGTGTCGGCCACCCGCGGCCGGACCGTCAGCCTGCGCTGGGTGTTCCTGGTGATGATCCAGGAGTATGCCCGGCACAACGGCCACGCGGACCTGCTGCGCGAGCGGACCGACGGCGCCACGGGCGACTACCCCGCACCGCGATGACAGCGGCCGGCCCCCACCGGGGACCGGCCGCTGCTCGTCCGCGTGGCGCACGGCGCCGCCCCTCAGCCGGCGTCCGCCCCGCCCGGATACACGGCCGCGAAGGACGACCGGAAGAGGGCGTCCACCTCCGGGCCGCTGAGGCCCTGCGCCCGCGCCTCGTTCAGCCACTCGGCGAGCGAGGCGCGCAAGGGGGAGCCGGGGCCCGACTGGGGCGGGACCAGGGAACGGGTGATGAAGGTGCCCGCCCCCTGCCGTACCTCGGCGAGCCCCGCGCGCTCCAGCTCGCGGTACGCCTTGAGGGTGGTGTTCGGGTTGACCTTGGTCTCGGCCGCCACCTGGGCAGCCGTGGGCAGCCGGTCCCCCTCCTCCAGGGCGCCCATGCGCAGCGCCTGTTCGACCTGCCGCACGATCTGGAGGTACGTCGCCACTCCGCTGCGCCGGTCGATGCGGAACACGACCACTGCCTTCACCTCCCGTTCGACTGCCGGAACCCTGTGTACCTGCGCCGGCAGGTCCTAGAGGGGCCGACGGGACACCCGCCACAGGACGAACGCGGTGAGCACGACGGTACCCGCGAGCAGGATGCCCGCCCCGGTCCACTGCATGGCCGGCATCTGGTCGAAGCCGAGGTACTCGTACACATTGTTGACGATGCCGTGCTCCTTGACGCACGCGTCGGAGGCCGCCTCGGTCTCCTCGGCGCACAGGCCCCAGCCGTAGAGATGGCCGTCGGCGGAACCGATCCAGCGGTCCACCTCCCACGACTCGTTGAGCCGGGCGGGCATGTCCGCGTCGAGCGGGTAGCGGATCGTGCGGGTCGGGGCGAGGTGGACGAGCATCTCGTCCCAGAAGACCCCGGCGGCCCCGGCGAACAGGAACGTGATCGCCATGGACATCAGGACGCGGCGGACCAGCACACCGATGGTGATGCCGGCGGCGGTCATGAAGAGGCAGAGCGCGGGGAGCACCGGACCGGTGATGTCGAAGATCGACCCGTCCGACCACTGGCTGGGAAACACCGAACGGTAGGGCTTCCACCACCAGGTGAACACCGCCGAGAGCACCACGGTGGTCACGAGCACCGCCGCGTAGATCCAGACGAACTTCGTCGCCACCCAGCGCATGCGTGACACCGACTGGGTGGTCACGAGCTGCGCGGTGCCCTGTTCCTGATCCCCCGCGACGAGCGGGGCGCCGACGAAGACGGCGAGAATCAGCGGCAGCCCGCCCAGCACGGTGAGGACGAGTCCCACGCCGTCCGAGTCGAACGACGGCTGCGCCAGGTCCTTCCCCGGCCAGCCGGCGGCGTCCAGGACGTCCTTCATCTGCCCGCGCTCGTAGACGAGCCAGATCGCGCCGAGGACGGTCACGGCGAGCAGGCTGAACAGCGCGGCACGGTGCTGGCGCGCGACGAGCCAGCTCAGCCCGCGCAGCATGCGGTGCCGGGGGGTGTGCCCGGCCCGGGGCGTGTCGGTCAGGGTGGTGCTCATGAGGTGTGGCTCCCTTCGGCCTCGATACGGGCACCGGGCGTGAACAGCGCAGGCGCGTCCGGCGCGCGCAGATGCGCCAGCAGCACCTCCTCCAGGCTCGGTTCGGCGACCACCCAGTCGCCCGACAGCGGGCCGTTCGGGCGGACCAGCGCGTGGAACTGCCGGCCCTGGACGCGGTACTCGATCACGGTGTGCGGTGCCAGCGCGGCGGCCGGCTCCCCGCCCGTGGCGAGCCCGGTCACCAGCGAGTGGGCCGGGACGAGCGCGTCCGCGTCACCGGCCATCCGGATCCTGCCGCCCGCGAGGACGAGCAGGTAGTCGCACATGTCCTCCAGCTCGGAGAGCATGTGGGAGGACATCACGACCGTGGTACCGCGCTCGACGGCCTCCGACATCAGCAGGGTGCTCATGTCGTGACGGGCCAGCGGGTCGAGGTCGGACATCGGCTCGTCGAGCAGCAGCAGATCGGGCCGCTTGCCGAAGGCGAGCGCGAACGCGACCCGGGTGCGCTGGCCGCCGGAGAGCGTGCCGACCCGTGCGCTCATCGGCACCTGGCCGGACCGCACGATCCGTTCCGCGGCCGCCATGTCCCAGCCGGGGTTGAGCTCGGCTCCCATGCGCAGCGTCTCGGCCACGGTGAACCGCTTGAACAGCGGCTTGTCCTGGCCGAGGAACGCGAACTTCGGCATGGCCCCGGGGTCGTCCACGGGCACGCCGAAGATCCTCAAGTCGCCTCCCGTGGGCTGCACCTGGCGGGTCGCGATCCCCAGCAGCGTGCTCTTTCCCGCTCCGTTGGGGCCGACGAGACCGCAGATCCGGCCGGCCGGCAGCCGGAACGAGACGTCCTGCAGCGCCCAGCCGCGACGGTAGCGCCTACCCAGCCCGCGGGCCTCCAGGGCCCAGGCTCCGGACCCGCCGTCCGGAGTGATTGCGTCTGCCATGCACCCAGCCTCAATTCCATTAGTCAATTAATGGAATCATGGTCTGGGGCGAGGGAAAGTGTCAAGGCGGCCCGGGGCGCCGCCCCGGCGGGATGTCCGTGTTGCGGCTGTTCGGGGTGTGCGTCGCACTCTCTTCGGAGGACTGGACCATTGAACGTCCCCGAGGCTCTGGCCTGGCGGTTCTCGGGCGCGTAGCGTGACCCGGCATGAAGATCCTGATCAGCGCGGACATGGAAGGCGCCACCGGTGTGACCTGGCCGGGTGATGTGCTGCCGGGCACTCCCCAGTGGGAGCGGTGCCGTTCCATGTTCACCTCCGACGTGAACGCGGCGGCGCTCGGCTTCTACGACGGCGGCGCCGACGAGGTCCTCGTCAACGAGGCCCACTGGTCGATGCGCAACCTCCTGCTGGAGCAGCTCGACGACCGCGTCCAGATGCTCACCGGCAGACACAAGTCCCTCTCCATGGTCGAGGGAATCCAGCACGGTGACGTCGACGCCATCGCGTTCGTCGGCTACCACACGGGTGCCGGCGCGGAGGGCGTGCTCGCGCACACCTATCTCGCCAACTCCATCACCGGGGTCTGGCTCAACGGCGTCCGGGCGAGCGAGGGACTGCTCAACGCGCACGTCGTGGCCGAGTACGGGGTGCCCGTCGTCCTCGTCACCGGCGACGACCTGACCTGCGTGGACGCCGAGGGGTACGCCCCCCGCGCCCGCAAGGTCGCCGTCAAGGACTACGTGTCGCGGTACGCGGCGGTGTGCCGCACCCCGGCCCGTACCGCCGCCGACATCCGGGCCGCGGCCCAGGACGCCACCGCGCTCGCCGTGCGGCACACACCGGTGGAGGGCGGCCCCTTCACCGTGGAGCTGGAGTTCGACGCCGAACACCTGGCCCAGGCGGCCACCGTCGTCCCCGGCGTGGCGCCGGGCGGCGAACGGCGCGTCGGCTACACCAGCGCGACGATGTACGAAGGAATCCGCACGTTCAAGGCGGTGACGACGATCGTGTCGTCCGCCGTGGAGGAACAGTATGGCTGAGGCGACCCGCCCCCAGGAGAGTGCCGACGGCGTCGACCGGCAGGCGCTCGACGAATCGGTGACGTTCACCTCCGAACTGATCCGGATCGACACGACCAACCGCGGCGGCGGCGACTGCCGCGAACGCCCCGCCGCCGAGTACGTCGCCGAACGGCTGGCCGGCGCAGGGCTGGAACCCACGATGCTGGAGCGGACCCCCGGACGTACCAATGTGGTCGCCCGGATTCCCGGCACCGACCCGTCCGCCGGCGCCCTGCTCGTCCACGGCCACCTGGACGTGGTCCCCGCCGAGGCCGCCGACTGGTCCGTGCACCCCTTCTCCGGCGAGGTCCGCGACGGCGTCGTCTGGGGGCGCGGCGCCATCGACATGAAGAACATGGACGCGATGGTCCTGGCCGTCGCACGTGCCTGGGCACGGGCCGGCGTCCGGCCCCGCCGGGACATCGTGATCGCGTACACCGCCGACGAGGAGGCCAGCGCCGACGACGGCTCCGGCTTCCTCGCCGACCGGCACGCCGAGCTCTTCGAGGGCTGCACGGAGGGCATCAGCGAATCCGGCGCCTTCACCTTCCACGCCGGACCCGACCTGCCGCTCTACCCGATCGCCGCAGGCGAACGCGGCACCGGCTGGCTGAAGCTCACCGCACACGGCAAGGCCGGGCACGGCTCCAAGGTCAACAGGCGCAACGCGGTCAGCGCGCTCGCCGCGGCCGTCGCCCGGATCGGCGAGCACGAATGGCCCGTCCGGCTCACCCCGACGGTCCGCGCCGCGCTCACCGAGATCGCCGCACTGCACGGCATATGCCCCGACCTGGACGCCCCCGGCTTCGATGTCGACGAACTCCTCGGCAAGCTCGGCCCCGCCGCCGACCTGGTCGCGCCGACCGTCCGCAACAGCTCCAACCCGACCATGCTGGAGGCCGGGTACAAGGTCAATGTGATCCCGGGCCATGCCACCGCCTTCGTCGACGGCCGGATGGTGCCCGGCGGCGAGGACGAGTTCCACGCCACCCTGGACCGGCTGACCGGCCCCGACGTCGACTGGGAGTTCCACCACCGCGAGGTCCCGCTCCAGGCCCCGGTCGACTCGCCGACCTTTGCGAAGCTGCGCGCCGCGATCGAACGCTTCGACCCGGCCGGCCACGTCGTCCCGTACTGCATGTCGGGCGGCACCGACGCCAAGCAGTTCTCCCGGCTCGGCATCACCGGCTACGGCTTCTCACCGCTGAAGCTGCCCGCCGGCTTCGACTACCAGGCGCTGTTCCACGGCGTCGACGAACGCGTACCCGTCGAGGCCCTGCACTTCGGCGTCCGGGTCCTCGACCACTACCTGCGTACTGCCTGACCGCTACAGGGGGAAACGATCATGCTGCCCACCGGGGCTCACGGAACCTGGCCGTCGCCGATCGACGCCGCGCTCGCCGCCTCCCACGACGGGCGCCCGGAGTACGTCGGCACCGTCGGCGAGGAGGTGTGGTGGACGGAGCCGCGCCCGGCCGAGGCCGGCCGCCGCGCCCTGGTCCGCCGCCGGGCGGACGGGAGCACCGGCAGTGTGCTGCCCGCCCCGTGGAACGTACGGAGCAGGGTCATCGAGTACGGCGGAGTGCCCTGGGCCGGGGCCGCGCGGACCGAGGGCGGCCCGCTGATCGTCTTCGTCCACTTCGCCGACCAGCGGCTGTACGCCTACGCCCCCGACGGGCCCGGCGAACCCGTACCGCTCACCCCGGCCCCGGCCACCGCCGGCGGGCTGCGCTGGGCCGATCCGCAGCTCCACCCGGACCGGGGCGAAGTCTGGTGCGTCCTGGAGGAGTTCACCGGCGAGGGCCCCACCGACCTGCGCCGGGTGATCGCCGCCGTGCCCCTGGACGGCTCGGCGGCCGAAGACCGCGGCGCGGTCCGCGAACTCACCGACGACAGCAGCCGGTTCGTCACCGGGCCCAAGCTCTCGCCCGACGGACGGCAGGTGGCCTGGATCGCCTGGGACCACCCCCGGATGCCGTGGGACGGCACCGAGGTGATGCTCGCGGACGTCGCCGAGGACGGCACCTTCCACCGCCCCCGCTCATTCGCCGGCGGCCCCGAGGAGTCGGTGCCGCAGATCGAGTGGGACGCCGGCGGACACCTGCTCCTCGCCGGCGACCACAGCGGCTGGTGGAACCTCTACCGGGCCGATCCGGACCGGGGAGCGATCCCGCTCTGCCCCCGCGAGCAGGAGTTCGCCGGACCGCTCTGGAAGATCGGGCTCAGCTGGTTCCGGCCGCTGGACAACGGCCTGATCGCCACCATCCACGGCAAGGGCACCACCACGCTCGGCATCCTCGACCCGCAGACCGGCGAACTCGTGGACGTCGCCGGGCCCTGGACCGAATGGGCCGAGACGCTCGCCGTGCACGGCAGCCGGGTCGTCGGCGTCGCCGCGAGCCCGTACAGCTCCTACGAGGTGGTGGAGCTGGACACCGCGACCGGCCGCACCCGGGTCATCGGGTCACCGCACAAGGACGCCGTCGACCCCGCGTACTACCCGCACCCCGAGGAGCGCACCTTCACCGGGCCCGGCGGACGCGAGATCCACGCCCACGTCTACCCGCCCCGCAATCCCTGCCGGACCGGCCCCGAGGACGAGCGGCCGCCCTACGTGGTCTGGGCACACGGCGGCCCCACCGGCCACGCCGCACTCGTACTCGACCTGGAGATCGCCTACTTCACCTCGCGCGGCATCGGCGTCGCCGAGGTCGACTACGGCGGCTCCACCGGCTACGGCAGGACCTACCGCAACCGGCTGCGCGAACAGTGGGGCGTCGTCGACGTCGAGGACTGCGCGGCCGTCGCCGAGGCACTGGCCGACGAGGGCACCGCCGACCGGCGACGGCTCGCCATCCGGGGCGGCAGTGCCGGCGGCTGGACCACCGCCGCCTCACTGACCGGCACCGACGTCTACGCCTGCGGGACGATCATCTACCCCATCCTCGACCTGACCGGCTGGGGAACCGACGAGACCCACGACTTCGAGTCGCGGTACCTGGAGTCCCTGGTGGGCCCGCTCGCCGAAGTGCCGCAGCGCTACCGCGAACGTTCGCCGGTCAGCCGCACCGACCGGCTGACCACCCCCTTCCTGCTGCTCCAGGGGCTGGACGACCCGATCTGCCCGCCCGTCCAGTGCGAACGGTTCCTGGCCGCGCTCGACGGACGCGGAATCCCGCACGCCTACCTCACCTTCGAGGGCGAGGGACACGGGTTCCGGCGCGCCGACACCATGATCCGCGCCCTGGAGGCGGAACTCTCCCTGTACGCCCAGACCTTCGGGATCGAGCGGACCGACGTGCCGCGGCTGGAGCTGAAGAAGTGACCCTCGCACCGCTGACCCGCCCGGCCCGGCTGCGCCCGGGGGCCAGGGTCGCCGTCGTGTCACCGAGCGGTCCGGTGCCCGCCGACCGCCTCGACGCCGGCCTGGACATCCTGCGCGGCTGGGGCCTGGACCCCGTCGAGGCCCCGCACGCCCGCGACGTCCACCCGGAGCTGGACTACCTCGGCGGCACGGACGGGGCGAGGGCCAGGGATCTCCAGGAGGCCTGGTGCGATCCGGCCGTGGACGCGGTGATCTGCGCCCGGGGCGGGTACGGCGTCCAGCGGATGGTCGACCTGGTCGACTGGGCGGCGATGCGCGCGGCCGGACCCAAGGTGTTCGTCGGCTACAGCGACATCACCGTGCTCCACGAGGCGTTCGCGCAGCGCATGGGACTCGCCACGCTGCACGGCCCGATGGCCGGCACCGAGACCTTCCTCAAGGACCCGGACACCCAGGAGTCCCTGCGGGCCACCCTGTTCGAGCCCGGCTCGGTACGCACCCTCGGCCTGCCCACGGCACGGGCACTGGTCCCCGGCCGGGCCCGCGGGATCACCTACGGCGGCTGCGTGAGCCTGCTCGCCGCCGAACTCGGCACCCCGCACGCGAGGGCATCGGCCCGGGGCGGGCTGCTGGTGATCGAGGACACCACCGAGGACCCCTACGCGGTCGACCGCATCCTCACCCAGCTGCTGCGGGCCGGGGCGCTCGACGGGATCGCGGGAGTGGCCTGCGGTTCCTGGGCGGGCTGCGGCCCCTACGAGGAGGTGCGGGCCGTGCTCGCCGACCGGCTGGGACCGCTGGGCGTACCCGTCGTCGAGGAGCTGGGCTTCGGGCACGGCCCGACCGCGCTCACCATCCCGCTCGGCGTACCGGCCGTACTGGACGCCCCGGCCGACGGCAGCCCCGCCACCCTGACGGCCGAGGTGTCGGCGCTGCTCTGAACGGGCCCGGACGGTAAAGAAGTTGAGCAACGTTCACGAAACACCCCTTCCGGCGTTGACATCGCTATGACGTGTGTCACAGCATGAGCGCGGTCCGTTACTTACCGGTTGGTAAGTCGCCCTCGGTGTGGAGGTCTTCGTGTCGCGTGCTGTTTCCCGCCCCCGGTCCGGGTACCGGACGCTCACCCGGAAGTCGGCCGCGTACGTGGCCGGAGCCGCGCTCGCCGCACCGCTGGTCCTCACCGGTGCGGCCCGCGCGACCGCGGCCGAACCGTCCCAGTACACGGTCACCCCACTGAAGTTCACCCTCCAGGCGGGTGGCCGTTCCTGCACCGTGGACGCCGATCTGTACCGCCCCGCCGGGGTCGACGCCCAGCATCCGGCCCCCGCCGTGCTCGCCACCAACGGCTTCGGCGGCAGCAAGTCGGACGGCACGACCGACGCCATCGGCAAGGCCTTCGCGTCCCGCGGCTACGTCGGCCTCGTCTACTCCGGACTCGGCTTCGGCAAGTCGGGCTGCCTGATCACCCTCGACGACCCGGCCATCGACGGCCGGGCCGCCGCCGGTCTCATCGACTTCCTCGCCGGAACCCGCGCCGCCGACGACGGCACGAAGGCCGACTACGTCACCGCGGACGGCGCGGGCGACCCCCGGGTCGGCATGATCGGCGGCTCGTACGGCGGTGCCATCCAGATGGCCACCGCCGCCGTCGACCGGCGCGTGGACGCCCTCGTGCCGCTGATCACCTGGAACGACCTCGCGTACGCGCTCGCCCCGAACAACGCCGGAACCCGCAAGGGTGTCTCGTCCGACACCGCCGGGGTGTTCAAGTGGCAGTGGACCAACGGCTTCTACCTCATGGGGGAGGGGCAGACGATCCTCAACGCGAGCCTCGACCCGTCCCGGTTCAACAACCTCACCTGTCTGCACTTCGCGACCCGGGCCTGCGACACCATCCGGCTGCTCAACTCCGGCCGCTTCCCGGCCGACCGGACCACGGAAATGCTCGACTACGCGCGCAGTGTGTCCCCCGTCGACCACCTCGGCAAGGTCAAGGCACCCACCCTGATCGTCCAGGGCCAGGCCGACAGCCTGTTCAACCTGAACGAGGCCACCGCCACGTACGAGACCCTCAAGGCACAGGGCACCACCACCAAGATGATCTGGCAGGCCTGGGGCCACAGCGGCGGACAGGCGCCCGGCGAACTCGACCTGGGCAAGGGCAACCTGGAGACCAGCTACGTCGGACAGCGCGTCCTTGCCTGGTTCGACCGCTACCTCCAGCACCGGAAGAACACCGACACCGGGCCCGGCTTCGCCTACTACCGCGACTGGCAGAGCGGTTACGGCACCGCCGACTCCGTGCCCGCCCTCTCGCGGAAGCTGTACCTGTCCGGCGACGGAAAGCTCGTCGGCAACCGGTCCGAGGTGGCCCGGGGCAGCCGCCAGTACGCCAACTGGCTCGTCCCCACCAGCCATTCGGAGAGCTCGCTCGCCGGACTGATCGGGCTGCCCGACCTCAAGCCCTACGACACCAAGGGCACCTACCTCGGCTGGAGCAGCGCCCCGCTGAGCTCGCCCCTCGACGTGGTCGGCGCGCCGAAGGCCACCCTGAAGGTCGTCTCGCCGAAGACGGAGCGGGTCCAGAACAGCGGCGACGCCGCCGACCGGCTCGTCCTGTTCGCCAAGGTCTACGACGTCGCCCCGGACGGCAGCCGGACGCTCGTGAACCGGCTGGTCTCCCCGGTGCGGGTACCGGACGTCACGCGCTCGTTCACCGTGCGGCTGCCGGGCATCGTCCACCGGTACGAAGCGGGCCACCGGCTGGAGTTCGTGATCGCGGCCAGCGACAGCGCGTACGCGGGCAACCGGGGCATCAAACCGGTCACGGTGGTCAGCGCCCCGGAGGACACCGGTGTGCTGGAGCTTCCGGTGGTCGGCGGCTGAAGGGTCTTGCCGTCCGGGCCGGGCCGACCGTGAGCCGGCCCGGCCCCTCACGCGCGTCCGGCGCCGACCACCCGCAGGTACGCCTGCGCGGAGTCGCGCGTGCGGATCTCGACGGGCAGCAGGACGTGCCGCACCTCGTGCGGACCGTCCGGGTTCCGGATGCGCCGGACGAGCATCTCCATCGCCCGCCGGCCCATCTCCCCGGAGGGGAGCCGGGCGGCGGCGACCGTCAGCGGGAGCAGGTCGAAGGGGCCGGCATCGTCCATGCCGGCCAGCTCGATCTGGCCGGGCACTTCCAGGCCGAGGACGGACAGGTCCCGGGCGGCGTGCGCCAGGGTGTGGCCGTTGGCGCAGAGCAGCACGGTGGGCGGCTCCGGGCGGTCGAGGAAGGCCGAGAGCATCGCCAGCCGGCGCCTGTCGGGGAGCCGGTGATAGGTCGTCAGGGCGGTGAGCTCCGGTGAGACCCTGATGCCGTGCTTCCGCAGCGCCTGGACGTGCCCGGTGAGCCGTTCCGTCACGCTGGTGACGTCGGTCTCGTCCCAGAGCGTGGCGATCCGGTGGTGACCGCGATCGATGAGGTGCTCGGTCAGCTCGAACCCCACCGCGTAGTTGTCGAAGACGACGGCGTCGCTCGGGGACTCGGGGTGGTAGCGGTCGATCATGACGACGGGAACGCCGCACCGTGCGAGCTCGGCCAGCGCCGGTGAGTCCGCGCCGCTGTCGACGGGGTAGAGCACGACCCCGCCGGCCCCCGTCTCCAGGGCCAGCCGCAGGGCGTGTTCCTCCGCCTGCTTCGAGCCCTTGGAGTTCGACAGGAACATCCGCAGACCCTCCTCGCCGCACACCGACTCGATGCCGTCGACGACCGCCGACTGGTGCGCGCCGCGCCCGTGCATCACACAGGCGACCGAGCGCTCCCGCGCCCCGGCACCGGGGCCGGCCTGCGGTGAGCCGCGCTCGGCCACGAACGTTCCGCGCCCCCGCTGCCGGATCAGATAGCCCTCGGCCACGAGTTCGTTCAGGGCCCGTACCGCGGTCGTGGAGCTGACGCCGAATCTCTCGCAGACCTCACGCTGACTGATGAACGGCTGGTCGGCCTCGTAGGCGCCCCGGTCGATGTCCGCGACAAGGTCCCGCTTCACCATCCGGTAGAGCGGTTCCTGGCCGGTGCCGTCCCGCTCGGCCTCGGTCATGCTGCCCCCATCGCTCACTGCGCCACTCCCTGACGCGTTAACGCGCTAAGGATAACTCCGGGCGGCCTCCAGGCGGAAGGCGCGTCGCAGCCACGCAGGCCATTGGTGAGCGGGAACGAACAACGGCACTCATGGTGTGTTAACTGCACGAACTTCGGCCCGGATTCAGGGAAGTTGACCGAAGTCTATTTACGCGTTAACGCGCTATTGCTAGCTTCTGCGCAGCCCGATCCGCAGCCATGGGAGCCATGATGACCGAACCAGCGCACAGACCGGCCGGCCGGCGCACCGGCAGCAGCCGGACAGGACTCGCCGCCGTCGGAGCAGCCCTGCTCATGACCGTCTCCCTCGCCGCCTGCGGGAGCGGCGGCGGGGAGGGAGACAGTACGGACGGCAGGACGGAGATCACCGTCGCCGGCATGCCGCCGACCACACTGCCGGCCGGACGCAAGGACTTCCTCGCCCAGGTCACGGCCTTCGAGAGGGCCAACCCGGACATCAGGATCAAGCCGACCGACGCACTGTGGGATGCCAAGACCTTCCCCGCACGCCTCGCCTCCGGCCAGTTGGAGACCGTCTTCCGGGTGCCGCTGACCTATCCGCCGGACCTGATCGAACATCACCGGATCGCCGATCTCAGCAAGGAGATCAAGGCACTCCCGCACGGCACGGAGTTCGACAGGCGGCTGCTCGCCCCGGTCACGGACTCCGACGGGAAGGTGTACGGCATACCCACCGAGGTGTACTCGGTCGGCCTGGTCTACAACCGCGAACTGTTCAGCAGGGCCGGACTCGATCCCGACAGGCCGCCCGCCACCTGGGAGGAGTTGCGCACCGCCGCCAGAACCATCACGGACCGGACCGGTGTCCCCGGCTTCGGCATCCACACCACCGACAACACCGGCGGCTGGATGCTGACCGCCATGACGTACTCCTACGGCGGCCGGATGGAGAGGGAGGCGGGCGGCAGGCAGGTCACGGCCTTCCGGGACGGCCCGACCGGCAGGGCACTCGCCCTGCTGAAGGCCATGCGGTGGGACGACGGATCGATGGGCAAGCAGCAACTGCGCGGCACCGACGACCTGACCCGCGACTTCGCCGGCGGCAAGGTCGCCATGCTGCTGGGTTCCCCCAGCACCTACGGAGCCTATTCCGCCAAGTTCCGCGGCAGGCCCGCCGTCTACGGGCAGGCCCCGCTTCCCTCGGAAGGCGAGAGGGCCACCCTGCTCGGCGGCGGCGTCGCCGTCGTATCGCCGAAGGCGGACCGGGCCCAGCGCAGCGCCGCCGCGAAGTGGATCGACTTCTTCTATCTGAGGCCCAAGTACGATCCCGCGCTGGCCGCCGAGCGCACCGCGCAGGCCGCCGCCGACAAGAACCCCGCCGGGGTCCCCGGCCTCCCCTTCTACGACGCGAAGGTCTCCGGCCCGGCCACGGCGGCCGAACGCAAGCACTCCAACGTGCCGCTGAAGAACTTCACCCCCTACCTCAACAGTCTGGGCACCACCCGGTACGTCGTCGAACCACCCGTCGCCGCCCAGGAGCTGTACGCGGCTCTGGACAGCGCGGTACAGGCCGTACTGACCCGGGAGAGCGCCGACCCGGACGCGGAACTGGCGAAGGCGGACCGCAGGATCGGCCCGGCCCTCGAACGGTCGCAGCGGTGACACCGACGCGATGAACGGCACAGCACCCCAGTCGGCTCCAGGAGAGGGAACCCCGATGAACGGAGCACCACCGAGAAGACCGCTCACCCGGCTGCGCCGCACACTCACGGCGTTCGCCGTCGCGGCTCTGGCCGCAACCCTGATCCAGGCACCCGCCGCCGCACCGGCCCACGCCCTGGCCGCCCGGGCCACCGCGGTGCTCGGCGCGCAGCCCACGTACGAGGGCATCGAACGGGCCTGGCCCGGCGACCGGGACAAGGACCCCGCCCACGCGGTGCGCGAAAAGGCCGGGCGAAGCTGCTGGACGATGTCGGGCGACCCGTACAACCGGTACCTGTACGTCGATGTGGCGGCCGGTGCCGTCCCCGCCGGGGCGAAGCGGGCCGTGGTCACGGTCGACTACTTCGACGCGGGCGCGGTCGGCATGAACCTCCAGTACGACTCGCAGTCCCATCCCTTCACCGGGGCGACCGGTGTGGCGCTGAAGGGCACCGGAACATGGCGGAGCCACCAGTTCGAGCTGGGTGACATCCGGTTCGCCGGCCGGGCCAACGGGGCCGACTTCCGGCTCGATGTGCAGGCGACGGCCGAGAACATGCCGCCGGTCTGCTTCAGCCGGATATCCGTCGAATTCACCGACGCCCCGCTGCTCGACGTCACCTCGCGCCGCCTGCTGTTCACCCAGGGCGCGGACCAGGGCCCGATCACCTTCGCCTCCGCGGCCGGCCGGATCGGCTGGACCATCGGAGATCCGAACGGGGTACCGCTGAAGTCCGGCACGGCGCAGGTCACCGACGGACGGGCCGCGCTCGACATCAAGGACCTCGGTCCCGGCTACTACACGCTCACCGCCACCGCCGACTCCGGCGCCCCGGTGACGCGGACGACCTCCTTCGGCGTGGTCGCCCCGCTGCCCGCCAAGGACCCGTACTACGCCGTGGCCATGCACTACGGCTGGCAGCCCGGGTGGGAGGACACACTGATCGACTCCGTCGCCACCGTCGGCTGGAGCGAGGTCAGGTCCGACGTCAACTGGGCGTTGGAGAAGCAGAAGGGCGTCTACGACTTCGGCGCCCACCCCCTCGACGCGGGGCTGAAGAACGCGGCGAAGCGCGGCATCAGGACCATGCCGATCCTCGGATACCGCAACCCGCTCTACGACGGCGGCAAGACACCCAGCACACCGGAGGGCCTGGCCGCCTTCGCCAGGTTCGGCGCCGCGGCTGCCGCCGCCTACGCCCCGTACACCAATGACTTCTCCGTCTACAACGAGTACAACTCGACCGGCTTCAACGACGGCGCCTGCGGCATCACCGCCAAGTGCTACTACGACATGGTCAAGGCGGTGAAACAGGCCATGCCGGACGCCAATCTGGTGGGCCCCACCTCGGCCGGCACCCAACTCGCCTGGCACGACGACTTCATCGCCCGTGGCGGCCTGGACCAGCTCGACACCTTCAGCGTCAACTACTACAGCAGCACCGGCGACAGCCCCGGCACGCCTCCGGAGGAGATCAAGGCCCTCGGGGAGTTCACCCAGCTGGTGAAGAAGGTCGAGGCGCGCAAGAAGATGCCGGTCTGGGTCACCGAGAACGGCTGGCCCACACACACCGCCGGCTGGACCGAGGCCCAGCAGGCCGACTACCTGATCCGCGCCCAGACGCTGGCCCGCGCGGCCGGTGCCGACAAGTTCTTCTGGTACGACGTTCTCGACGACGGTGACAACCCCGGCGAACGCGAGCACCGCTTCGGGCAGTTCCGCCGCGCCGGGGGCGGCGTCCAGGGGCTGGCACCGAAGCCCTCCGCCGTCTCCAACGCGGTCCTCATCCGGCAGACCGCGGGCAAGCGGCTCGGCGCCCGGCAGGACGCGGGCGACCCGGCCGTCCACGTCTACCCGTACGGCACCACCACCCGTTCGCTGTGGGCCACTTCGCCCAGGACGGTCTCGGTCCGCACCGACCGGCCGCTGACCCTGACCGACCAGTTCGGCAGGCGCAGCACGCTCACCCCGGCGGCCGGGCGCATCACCCTCGGACTCGACGGCAGCCCCGTCTTCCTCGAAGGACCGGTCACCGGTGTGGCGGTCACCGACTCGTCGCTCTCGCTGAGCACGCCCGCCCGGTCGGTCACCGGCGCCGACCTGAAGGTGACGGTCACCGCGGACCGCAGCCGGGCGGGCGCACTGCCCCGCCGGCTGCCGGTCACCGTCGACGGTGTGCACGGCACACTGACCACCAGGCCGGGCAGGAAGACCTCGCTCACGCTCACCGTCCCCGCCACCGGGCGGACCGGCGTACGCGATGTCGACGCGTCCTTCGGCCGGCAGGCCCGGCTGCGCACCACCACGAAGGTGGTCGAGCCGTACACCGTGACCGGCCGGCCCGACATCCGCAGGAACGGCGCAGGGCTCACCGTGCGGCTGACCAACAACGACCCGGAACGGGCGCTGGCGCCCGCACCGGTCGGCTGGCGGGTCGGACCCTGGACGGGCACGATCACGGACCCGGGGCCCGTCCCGGTGGGGGAGTCCTTCGAGCGGACGGTCGAACTCCCGGCCGAAACAAAGCAGTTCACCTCCTACGCCTACTCCGTCACGACCGGCGACGCCACCGAATCGGGCTCGCTCAGCTTCAGCCCGGTCGAACCGGCGGCCGACACCACCCTCGCCCCGGTCGACCTCGACTCCCAGGGGGAGTGGGTGGGCCTGCGGGGCGGCACCAGGAGCGGGCCCGGTGATCTCTCCGGGACGATCCGCTACACCCACACCGACAAGGACCTGATCCTGGACGCGGTCGTCAAGGACGACGTCCACAACGCCGACCGGACGGACCCCTCGACGGCCTGGCAGGTCGACTCCCTCCAGTACGACCTCTACTCGGGCTTCCCCGGTACGACCGACGGCAACCGGGTCGAGGTCGGCGCGGCGCTGCTGCCGAGCGGACCCGTCGCGTACACCTGGACCCCGCCGCCGGGGCAGCAGGCCGGTCCGACACCGGGCGCGGACGTCTCCGTCGTGCGTGACGGGACGGCCGGGACCACCACCTACCGGCTGGCGGTGCCCTGGACCTCGCTCGGCTTCGACCGGGCGCCCACCGGGACGTTCGGACTGTCCTTCCTCGTCAACGACGCCGATGCGAGCACCGCCACCGACGCCAGGGACGGCTACCTCCAATGGGGTGCCGGCGTGGGCGCAGCGCCCAAGAACCCGGCGCGGTTCCGGTCCGTGAGGCTGGTGCGATGACCGTCCTCCTCGGCGGCGCTCACCTGCCCTACCCGCACACCAATGGATTCCACGCCGACGGCGAACGGCTCGTACTGACCAGGTACTCCCCGTCCACCGGGGCCCTCGGACTCACCAGCGTCCGTTGGCGCGACGGTGAACCAGCCGCGCGGAACCTCTACGACGCCACGCCCGGCACCACGGGGCCGGAGCAACTGCTCTGGCCCGATGTGGCCCTGGCCGCCGAGCGCGTCGCCTGGGTCCGGGACGACGCCGTCCACGTTCTCGACCTGGACTCCCGGGCGGCTCCCGAGCGGCTGTACACGGCCGCCCCCGGGCGAACCCTGCAGAACCTGTGCTCCCTCACGGCGGCGGGCGACCGGGTGGTGGTGATGGAGCAGCCCGAGGAACGGGACGCGCCGGTCACCTGCCTGGAGATCTCCGTGTCCACCGGGAGGGCCGTCGAACTGTTCACCAAGGACTGGTCCGCCAACCACCCCGCCCACAGCCCGTACGACGAGTCGTGGCTGACGTTCGCCCACGAGGGCCTCTCCCGGCAGATCCCGGACCGCGTCTGGGCCCGGCACCCCGCACGGGCCCCGGAGGGCCGCTGCGTCTTCGACCAGGCGGCGGAAGGGGGAACGCTCGCCGTGGGCCACGAACGCTGGATGTTCCACGATCTGGGCGCCCTGGTGTGCGCGTACGGCGAGAGCGAGGCGGGGCCGCGCGGCCTGTACGCACTCCACCCGGACGGCCGCCCGGCCCGCCTGGTCAGCGCGGGCGAACGCGACTGGCACTGTGACATCAGCCGCGACGGACGCCGGGCCGTCGTCGACACGTCCGGGCCCGTGGACGCTGCGGGCCGGGGCTGGCAGAACGCCGGACAGGTCTCCGACGTGGTGCTCGTCGACATCGCCACCGGCGCCCGGACCCTCCTGGCGCGGACATCGGCCGACCGGCACCCGAGGCACCCGCACCCGGTGTTCACGCCGGACGGCACCGCAGTCCTGCACAACCACGGCGACCCGTCGACCGGCGAGGTCGCGGTGGCCCGGGTGACGCTGCCCCGGGAGGGTTCCAGCCGATAGTCTCGCCGGATGTCCGAGCACCACAATCCGGCCCAGGGGCACCGGGTGGCGATCCGCGCCTACACCCCGGCCGATGCCGAGGAGTTCACCACCCGGGCCCGGGAGAGCCGGGGGCTGCACAGCCCCTGGCTCTTCCCGCCCACCGACGTCCGCGCGTACGCCGCCTACGCGGGACGGCTGATCGAGGACCCCACGAAGGCGGGCTTCCTGGTCTGCGAACGTGGCGGCGGCAGCGGGCCCGCGGGCGCGATCGCGGGGTTCATCAACATCAACAACATCGTCGTCGGCGCGTTCCGCTGCGGCGCCCTCGGCTACGGCGCCTTCGCCCACGCGGCGGGCCGCGGCCTGATGGCCGAAGGGCTGGACCTGGTCCTGCGGTACGCCTTCGGCCCGCTCGGCCTGCACCGCCTCGAAGCCAACATCCAGCCCGGCAACGAGGGCTCGCTCGCCCTCGTCCGCCGGGCCGGCTTCCGTCTCGAAGGGTTCTCGCCGGACTTCCTCCACATCGCCGGAGCCTGGCGCGACCACGAGCGGTGGGCCATCACGGCCGAGATGGCCGACGGGCGATTCTGAGCCCACCCCCGCCAATTACCGTCCGGCCCAAGGGCGACGGGTTCCGGCCGGGCCCCCGCCCACGGCCGTGGACACCACGGCGCCGGCCTCGGGCCCGGCCTGCACGACCGCCGTCCCGTCCGGTGCCCAGATGCCCGAGCCGCCCGACGTCCGGCCGTACGTCCCGCTCGGGCCCGCCGAGGTCGCCAGTACCACCCACACCCCGTGGGCGAGTGCCGTCCGGCTCATGTGGCCGTCGCGGCGGGCGGCCTGTTCGGGGCCGGGGCCGTAGAGGGTGCTCGCCACATAGGCGTCGATGCCCAGCGCGGCGGTGTCGGCGGCGTGTCCGAGGACCGCGGCGTCGTAACACACCGCGAGCCCCAGCCGATGTCCGTCGACCACCAGGACCTGTGGCTTCTCGCCGGGGGCGAACCGGTCGGACTCCGCGCCGTGCAGGCACATCTTGCCGTACACGAAACGGGCGCCCGTTCCTGTGACGGCCAGTGTGCCGAGGTGCTCCTGGCCGTCCGGGCCCCGCACCGGAGCACCGGCCAGGGCCGTCGCTCCGGTCTCGCGGCATGCCGTGACGAGGGGGCGCAGAAGCGGGTCGTCGGGGGAGACGGCCTCGGCGGCGAGGTCGTAGCCGGTGAGCGAGAGTTCCGGGAAGACGACCAGACGGGCCCCCGAACGCCGGACCGCCTCCGCGTGCGCGACGGAGTTGGCGGCCACGTCGAGCGGAACGCAGACCGGCTGGGCGACGGCGACGGTGAGCGGCGCGGGAACGGGCGCGGACACGGGGCCTCCGGATCAGGTCGGCGGTCGGGCTCCCCGAGGCAATCCGTCCTGGGAAAACCGCAGGTCATCAGCCTATCGGGCGGCATCGGGGGCGGGGTGGGCGACGGGTCCGGTTGTTCCGGGCATCGTCCCGTCCGCCGTGCCGGGTGCCGGCCGGCCGAGCCGGTGCACCCCACCGGCCCACCGGGGTTGGGCAAGTCTTTGCCGATGGCCGATTCCGGTACCCCCGCGGGGCCCACGAGCCGCTCCCGCACGGGTTCCGGAGCACGGTGCCACGTACAGGAACCGGAAAACCGCGGCCGAAAGTATGGGGGCCGTGCCGCCGGCCAGGCAACGACCGTGTTGACCGTACGCAATCGCAGGCAGACGCTCGTCATATAGCTGCTAAGTACAACTGGTTCTGCCGGGCGGGACCGGATCGGGAGGACGGATATGTGTGGCATCACCGGCTGGGTCTCCTTCGACCGTGATCTACGGGCGGCGGAGGCGGCCGCCACGCTGGACGCGATGACGGAGACCATGGCCTGCCGGGGCCCCGACGACCGGGGGACCTGGACCGACGGGAACGCCTCGCTCGGACACCGGCGGCTCGCGATCATCGACCTGCCCGGCGGGCGCCAGCCCATGACCGTCGACACTCCCGAGGGGCCGGTCGCCCTCGTCTACTCCGGCGAGGCCTACAACTTCACCGAGCTGCGCGGCGAACTGACAGCCCGCGGACACCGGTTCACCACCGAATCGGACACCGAGGTCGTGCTGCGCGGCTACCTGGAGTGGGGCGAGGCCCTCGCCGGGCGGCTCAACGGCATGTACGCCTTCGCGCTCTGGGACGGCCGCCACGGCCGGCTCGTCATGATCCGGGACCGGATGGGCGTCAAGCCCTTCTACTACTGGCCGACACCCGACGGTGTGCTCTTCGGCTCGGAGCCCAAGGCCATTCTCGCCAACCCGCTGGCCCGGCCCCGGGTGACCCTGGACGGTCTGCGGGAGCTGTTCACCATGGTCAAGACCCCGGGCCATGCCGTTTGGGACGGCATGCACGAGGTGGAGCCCGGCACGGTCGTCACCGTGGACCGCGGCGGGCTGCGCCGGCACGTCTACTGGCGGCTGGAGACCCGCCCGCACACCGACGACCGGGACACCACGATCGCCACCGTACGGTCACTGCTCGACGACATCGTCCGCCGCCAGCTGGTCTCCGACGTACCCCGCTGCATCCTGCTCTCCGGCGGACTCGACTCCTCGGCCGTCACCGCGCTCTCCGCCGGGCAGCTCGCCGAGAGCGGCGAGAAGGTCCGCACTTTCGCCGTCGACTTCGTGGGACGCACCGAGCACTTCATCGCCGACGAGCTGCGCACCACCCCCGACACCCCGTTCGTGCACGATGTGGCCCAACGGTCGGGCACCGTGCACCGGGACATCGTGCTCGACCCCGACACCCTCGCCGACCCGGAGGTACGGGCCCGGATGATCCGCGCCCGGGACCTCCCCATGGGCCTCGGGGACATGGACGCCTCGCTCTATCTGCTCTTCCGGGCCATCCGCGAACACTCGACCGTCGCGCTGTCCGGCGAGTCCGCCGACGAGGTCTTCGGCGGCTACCTCCAGTTCTTCGACGAGCAGGCCCGCACCGCCGACACCTTCCCCTGGCTGGTCCGGATGGCCGAGCACTTCGGCGAGGACTCGGACGTGCTCCGGGAGGACCTCGGCCGGGCCCTCGACCTGCCGGGCTACGTCCGCAGCAGTTATGAGACCGCCGTCGCCGGCATCGAACGGCTCGCCGGCGAGAGCGACTTCGAGTACCGCATGCGCAAGATCTGCCACCTCCACCTGACCCGCTTCGTACGCGTCCTGCTCGACCGCAAGGACCGGGCGAGCATGGCGGTCGGCCTGGAGGTCCGGGTGCCGTTCTGCGACCACCGGCTCGTCGAGTACGTCTACAACGCGCCCTGGGCCCTCAAGTCCTTCGACGGCAGGGAGAAGAGCCTGCTGCGCGAGGCCACCGCCGATGTGCTGCCCCGGTCGGTGTACGACCGGACCAAGAGCCCCTATCCGTCGACCCAGGACCCCAAGTACGCCATGGCCCTGCAGGGGTACGCCCGCGAGCTGCTCGCCCGCCCGGACCACCGGGTCTTCGAGCTCGTCGACCGCGACCGGCTCCGCCGGGCCGCCGACCACCACGCGCCCCAGGTCACCTCGGCGTCCCGTCGCGGCCTGGAACGCACCCTGGACCTCGCCACCTGGCTGGACCTGTACGAGCCCGAGCTGATCCTCGGCTGAGCGGCCCGCCCCGGGCACGGCGGGCGCCCCACGGTGCCCGCCCCGGGCGCGGCGGGCGCCCGGGGCACAGGGATCCGCTAGGTGCCGCCGCCTGCCCGCCCGCCGTCCAGCCACGTACCGAACTCGTTCTCCCGGACCAGCCGGCCGAGCTTGCGGTACTCCTGGATCACCGCCGAGACGATCTGCTCCATGCCGAGCGGGCGGCCCGATTCCGCTGCCAGATAGGCGGCGGTCACCGCGCAGGCGCGGATCGAGCCGCCCGCCAGCTCGAACCGGCCCGCGCAGAACTCCAGATCGAGCCCGGCCTCGCGGGGGATCGCCGTCCCGAGGCAGCGGTCCCACAGCGCCAGCCGCTGCCGGGCGTCCGGCATGGGGAACTCCGCGATCACATCGAGTCGCCGGGTGAACGCCTCGTCGAGATTGCCGCGCAGATTCGTGGTGAGCACCGCGATGCCGTCGAAGGACTCCATCCGCTGGAGCAGATAGGCCGACTCCACATTGGCGTGCCGGTCGTGCGCGTCCTTGACCTGCGAACGCTTCCCGAAGATGGCGTCCGCCTCGTCGAACAGCAGAATGCCGTTGACGTCGGACGCCTCGGCGAAGATCCGTTCCAGGTTCTTCTCGGTCTCACCGACGTACTTGTCCACCACCGTCGACAGATCCACGACATAGAGTTCCATGCCGAGCTCCGACGCCACCACCTCGGCGGACATGGTCTTGCCGGTGCCGGACTCGCCCGCGAACAGCGCGATGATGCCGCGCCCCCGGCCGCCGCCCGGCCGCATGCGCCACTGACCGAGCACCTGCTCGCGATGGCGGGCGCGCAGGGCGAGTTCGGACAGCTCGCGACGGGTCGCGGGGGGCAGCACGAGGTCGTCCCAGCCGACCGCGGGCTCGATGCGACGGGCGAGCCGTTCGAGCCCGGCGCCGTTCTGCGCCCGGACCGCCGTGCGCAGATCCCGCACGTCCACCGGGCGGTCCGCCAGGACGGCCAGCCGGGAGGCGACCGCGGCGGCCTTGCGCATCTGCTCGGAGTCGAGCCGGTACGAGGCGGTGGCCTCGATGACCTCCTCGTCGGCCGACCTGCTCCCGGCGGGCAGCCCGGCGGACGCGCCGGCCTCCGCGAGCGCCTGCCGCCACCGCCGTGCCAGGCCCGTCGGGCCCGGCGACAGGACGTGGACCGGCACCGGACTCTCCCCGGCCCACAGCGGATCCCAGTTCTTCTTCCCGTACGCGAGCAGCGGGGCACCGCTGACCGCCGCGCACAGGGCCCCGAGCAGCCGGCCCCGCTCGGGGCGCTCGGGGGCGAGCGCTTCGAGCGGCCCGAGGACGATCCCGCCGTTGCCCAGCCGGACCTCGGCCGCCAACGTCCTTACGGCCTCCATCGGTTCGGGAAGGGCGGCCAGCTCCGCGATGTCGACCACCAGGGGGCGACGCCCCGCGGCGAGCAGCGCCTCGACCGCCAGTCCGCCCGGGTCGCCGCCCCGGTCGAGCAGATGCACCAGACCGCTGCCCGTGCCCAGTGCCGCCGCGACCCGCAGCACCTCCGGCCCGGTGTCCGGGCCCGCCTCCGGCCCCGCGCCGGGCCCGGCCGCGCGGACCAGGCCGCGCAGCCTTCCGTCGATCTCGTCGTCGCCCAGAAGGTGCGCGCCGATCCGGTCCGGTACTCGCAACACCCGCGAAAGCAGCGGGCGTTCGGCGTCCCGGACCTCCAGCAGTCCACCCGTGACCAGCGGGGCGGACGGCGAGAACCGGAAACGTCCGGAGCTCGCGGCGGGCAGCCCGCAGAGCTCCAGCGCCAGCCCGATGGTGGGTCTGCGCCGGGTCAGGTCGTCGTTGAGGTAGCCGTAGAGCTGCTCGAACCGGCGGTCGATGTCCGGGGCCAGCGCAACCAGCAGAAGGTCGACGTCCAGCGGCACCAGGCCGAAGCTCTCGGCCAGCCGGTGGATGCGGCTCCCCGGCGGGGACTGCGGCGGGGGCCCGGAGGCGTACGCCGGTACGGGCGCGAACGCGTCGCGGGCCGCCACGATCCGCCCGGCCGCCTCGGGGGTGAGGTACTGCCCCCGGTACGGATCGTCCGGCTGCGGGTCGGCGGCCCGTCTGACGGCCACGGCGTTCCTGACCCGCTGCTCCACGTGGACCAGCCGCTCCCAGAGGTCCTCGATCTCCGGGGCCGGGGCGTCGGCCGTTCCGGGAACGGCACCGGCGTCCTGTGCCGTGGTCACCGGGCCGCGCCCCCACGCCTGCGCCGGCCGGGCGGCAACTGCCGTTGCCGCTGCGCCGCGAAGCCCTGTCCGCCGGGGTCGGACGCCCCGTCGTAGCGCAGCCGGCGCCCCGGCTCCGTGGCGTCGCCGTCCGTACCGTCGCCGCCGGTGCCGGGCGTGCTCCGCACCACCAGCCCCTCGGTGACCGGCGGTCCCGCGGCGGTCCGCTCACCGGCCAGCGGCGCCCAGACCCGCAGGTCGATCGCGGCCTTGAGTTCACCGCCCAGCGCCGACCAGACGTCCGAGGCGGACGGCCCGTCGGTCCCCGGGCCCGCCGCCTCGATCTCCACGGTCAGCCCCAGCTCGGCGAGGCTGCCGGTGTGCATGTGGGCGGGCAGCGCGTCCGACCGCACGAGGCAGCGCAACGCCTCGGAGAGCAGCCGGTGTTCGTCCTGCGGGCGATTGGTCCACGCGGTCACCAGATACGTCAGCTCGTACCAGCGCGGCGGGGTGCGCCGGCCGATCACCACTCCCTCCTCGTCGTGCTCCTCGGCCGCGCCGGTCCGGCGGCGGCCCGCGTCCTCACGGATGCGGTGCAGGAACACACTGATCGTGGGGGCGTTGCGCCGGGCGGACCAGTCCTTCGTCGGTGCGTCGAAGACCAGGTCCACCCCGCTCTCCTGGAGCCCGGCGTCGACCAGCAACAGCCGCAGCCCCTCGTCGACCTCGTGGATCACCGGCGCCCCACCTCGTCCGGCGGGACGATGGTTCCGGCCACCACCAGGAAGGGCGTGGTGACGGGGCCGAACCCCGGACCCGAGGCGGTGATCGTGCGCGGCCCCGTCTGGTCCTTCGCCAGGATCAGCAGCTGCGTGATGAACGTTCCGTCCCGGCGCGGGTAGGCGGGCGGCGCGGTCGCCGTGATCCCCGGCTTCCAGGTGAGCTTCACGGGTGCGCCGGGCGGGAAGTCCTTGCCGCGCACCGAGGTGACGAACCCCGGTTTGCCGACGGCGGGCACCGCGATGATCCGGGGCTGCAGGATGCGCAGCGGCTTCCTGGCGACGTTGTCGCCGGTGTCGGCGTCGGTGCCGGTCGTGGTCAGCGTTCCGGTGATGGTCGTCCGCAGCGCCTGGTCCGGCTTGAGCACCACCCGCACGACCGTGGACGCGCCCTGCGCCAGATCGGGCAGGGCGCAGACCCCGTTCTTGCAGCCCGGCGGGAGCGGGCCCGCCGGGATCCGCGCGGGCAGCCCGAGCTTCAGCCGCAGCCCGGTGGCGAGCGCGTTGCGGCCGTTGCGCACGGTGTACGTGACGACCACCCGACCGCCGACGTAGCCGGGGCTGGGCTGTGCCCGCACCGTGAGACCGGGGCCTGCCTCGGGCGCGGGCGGCTCGGGAGCCGGCGGCCGGGGCAGGCC
>NZ_JBCEWQ010000108.1:0-30216 GCF_038448545.1 Streptomyces sp. CLV115 | reverse complement strand
GTGATGAGGGTGGGGCCGGGGGTGTCCAGGGCGTGGCGCAGTGCCGCGGCGAGCGCCTCGGGCGAGTCGGCCCGTACGCCGTGGCCGCCGTAGGCGCGGGCCAGGGCGGGCAGGTCGACGGGTGGCAGGTCGACCGCGGTGGGGCGGTCGCCGCGGGACACCATCTCGTCGCGGATCTCGCCGTAGCCGCCGTTGTCGAAGACCACGACGGGCAGGGGGAGCCGCAGCTGTACGGCGGTGGCCAGTTCCTGCACGGAGAACTGGAGGCCGCCGTCGCCGCTCAGGGCGACGACCGGGCGGGCGGGGTCCGCGGTCTTCGCGCCGATGGCGGCGGGCAGCGCGTAGCCGAGCGTGCCGAAGCCCGTCGGGTGCAGATAGCGGCCCTCCGGCGCGACGGGCAGGTGCGGGATGGCGCCGTAGTAACAGCACTGGGCGCTGTCGGAGGTGAGCACCGTGTCCGCCGGGAGCACCGCCCTGATGGCCGCCAGGTACGGCAGCAGGTGCGCGTCCTCGCTGCGGGTCTCGGCGTTCCGCTCCTCGCGCAGTGCGGCGACGGCCCGGTGGACGGTGTCGTCGGCGGGCGCCGGGACGTCCGGCAGGGCGGCGAGGAGGGCGCGCACGGTGTGGCGGGCGTCGCCGAGCAGGGGGATGTCCGCGGGCGGTCCCGCGTACATCGGCGCCGGGTCGATGTCGGCCCGCACGAGCGTGCCGGTGAGCGCGGGCAGCGGCTCCCACAGGTCGGACTCGGCGAGTTCCGTGCCGACGGCGAGCAGCACGTCGCACTCGGCCAGCCGGCGCCGGACGGCCCGGCTGTGCAGCGAGACGCCGAGCGACAGCGGGTGGGTCTCCGCGACGATCCCCTTGCCGTTGGCGGAGGTCACCACGGGTGCGCCCAGCTGCTCGGCCAGCCGCAGGCACTCGGCGGCGGCACCGCGCGCACCGCCGCCGAGCACGATCACCGGCCGGCCGGCCGAGCGCAGCGCCCCGGCGGCCGCCGCGAGGGCGTCCGGATCCGCCGTCGCGGGCGAGACCGGCGGGGCGGTGCGTACCGGCCCGGCCGGTTCCGCGGCGGTGAGCAGGTCCAGCGGGACCTCGATGTGCACGGGGCGGGGGCGCCGCGTACGGAAGAGGGTGAAGGCGCGGGCGACCGCCACGCCGATCTCCTCGACCGAGGACACCCGGTGGCTGACGGCCGCGACGCCCCGCAGCGCCTCGGTCTGGCTGCGCATCTCGTGCAGCAGGCCGGTCGACTGCCGGGGGTGGCGCAGCGGCATGCCCGGTGAGACGACGAGCAGCGGGACGCTGTCGGAGTACGCCTGGCCGACGGCGGCCGCGATGTTCAGCAGGGCCGGTCCGGTGGTGGTGATCGCCACGCCGGGCCGGCCGCTGACCCGGGCGTAGGCGTCGGCGGCGTAGCCCGCGCCCTGCTCGTGGCGGGGGTTGAGGTGCTCGATCCGGTGCGCGGCCAGGTGCCGGTAGATCTCCAGGTTGTGGGTGCCGGGAATGCCGAACGCCCTGGTCACGCCATGTGCGGCGAGCGCCCGGACCAGGGCTTCCCCGCCGGTGATCAGGGCGGGGGAGGTGGTGGCGGCGGGGGGATCCGACATGGTGGCTCCAGGCACTGCACGGGCTCCTTACTGAATGAGCAGTCAGTATTTGGAGTGGTGGACGCCCTTGTCAATGCGCGCGAGTACTGAATATGTGTTCAGTTGTCCTGGGTGGCCGCAGGGGGACGGAGGGGCCGGCGAGGCGGTGGGCCGGGCCGCCTCGCCGGCGCCTACGACGTACGTCATGGCGGTGCGGATCGCGCGGCTCGGGTCCGGGAAGCCGACGGTGGTGAACAGGGCGGCCGGCCGTTCGGAGAACGGCATCGGATCGCGGCCCGCCCGGCCGAGGACCGCCCGGCCGAGGACCGGGCCCGGCCGGGGGTGGCGCAGGCCACCCGCACACCGGCCCTCCCGCGCTGTGCGTGCGGGCGGGCGTACGCGGAAATGACGACGCGCGGTCGCGCAAGGGGGCGGATTCGCCTAACGTGCGGACCGGCCGGGACAGTTCGAGGGCCCGGAGACAGGGGGCGTTGTGGAAGGCCAAGTCCGTTCGCGCGTGTCGGCGTACGCGATCGCCACCGTGCGGGAGCGGTTGCTGCTGACCCGGCTCTCCGCGGCCTCCCCGGTCTTCGAGCCCGGCCTCTGGCACCTGCCCGGTGGCGGGATCGACCCGGGTGAGCAGCCGCGGGAGGCACTGGAGCGTGAGCTGTACGAGGAGACCGGCCTCGGACTCCTCGACGCCCGGCTGGTGGACGCGCGGGCGTACACCGCCCACCGGCTCGGGATCGACTGGAATCTGGTGGGGCTCTTCTACCGCGTCGAGCTCAGGCCCGGCCCGCCGGCCGTGACCAGGACCGATGACTCGACGAGCGCCGTCGCCTGGATGCCGTTGGCCGGACTGGACGATTCGATGCTCTCCCCGGCGGCGGTCGACGCGCTCGGCATGATCGACGCGCTCGGCGTGACCGGCACTCGGGCCGACGGGCAGCGGCCCGGCACGGGGACGGACCGCTGAGGCGGGCGCCGGGACGGGCCGCCGAGGCGGGCCTCGGAGTGGGAAGCGGCGTCCCCGGCTCGCCGCCCGTTCGCGGCAGGTGATCGGGGAGGTGCCGGCGGACCACGGGTCCGGTGCGTCAACCTCCCTGTCCCTCGCTGTGCCGGTGCCTCCCCGCCCCCGAAGTCCACAGCCGGCCGACGGCCGTAACTCGGATGCGTACGCCGGTAGGAGGGCAGACGGCGGCTTCGGAGCGCGTTGCGTCCGGCGGCCGGACGGAATCCATACGTTCCCCGCATGACGCTGAGAGACTTCCGTACCCCGGGAAGAAGACGCGGGCAGAACAGGCTGGGACGTTGGACCGCCGGCGGACTCGGTGTGCTCGGGCTGCTGGCGGCGGGGCTGGGGCTGCCGGGGCAGATGGCCGCCGCGCAGCCCGTGGGAGTCCCGCTGGTGGACGAGACGTTCACCGGGGCCGACGCGAACGCGGGGTTCGAGGCGTTCGGGCCCGCCTGCCTGACCGGTGCGCCCGAGGCCCCGGCGCCCGGCCCCGGCACCCATCCGCTCACCGGCTGCCCGTCCGGTGCGACCGGTCCCGTACCGCCGAACAACGCCGCGCCGCGCGGCTACCTCCGGCTGACCGACGCGTCCAACGACCAGTCCGCCGCCGTGCTCTACAACCACGCGCTCCCGGCGAACCAGGGCCTGGTCACCACCTTCGAGCAGTGGCAGTACGGCGGCAACACCAACCCACCGGCCGACGGCATCTCGTTCTTCCTCATCGACGGAGCCGCGTCGCTGACCTCGCCCGGAGCCTTCGGCGGCAGCCTGGGCTACGCGCAGAAGCTCCCCGACGACAACCCGGGCCAGACCTTCCTGCCGGGCGTCAACCGGGGCTACCTGGGCGTCGGTCTGGACGTCCTCGGCAACTACTTCGGTGACTGGGAGCACCGCGGCAACGGCTGTGCCACCCGCTCACCGGCCGGTACGTCCTTCCGGATCCCGGCGCCCGGCGCGAACATGGTGACGCTGCGCGGGCCGGGCGACGGCACCGAGGGCTACTGCTTCCTCGATGCGACCACCAGCAACTTCTCGACCACCGGGCCATGGCCCTCCACGCTCCCGGGGCAGTTGCAGGGACCGACCACCTCGGTGCCGCCGACCTCCACCCCCCAGGAGGCCGAAGCGCTGCTGGAGCCCTCGCGCCGCACGGTGACCGTCGAGGTCTCCCCGTCGCCGAACCCGGTGATCACGGTCTCGATCGACTTCCACGACGGCAACGGAACCCAGCAGGTGCTGTCCACCCCGGCACCCCAGCCGGTGCCCAGCACCTACAAGTTCGGCTTCGCCGCGTCGACCGGGCTGTTCACCGACGTCCACCTCATCCGGAATCTCACCGTCCACCCGGCTGCCGCGCTGCCCCGGCTCAACCTGGTCAAGCAGGTCTCCCAGGAACCGCCGCTGCCGACCCCGCTGACGCCGGGCACCAAGGTGCCCTACGAGTATGTGGTGACCAACAGCGGCAACGTCCCGCTGACGAACGTGCACGTGACCGACGACCGGGTCGCCGGCATCGTGTGCCCGAAGAACACGCTGGCCGTGGGCGAGACGATGACCTGCACCGGCAGCTACACCGTCACCGAGGCGGACGGTACGGCCGGTTCGGTCACCAACACCGCCACCGCGCACGGGCGTGACAACGGCACCCAGGTCGATTCGCCACCCGACGACGTGACCCTGGAGGTCCAGGCCGGGCCCGGGGTCCGGCTGGAGAAGTCGGCTGACGACACCCGGGTGTACGAGGTCGGCGACGAGGTGGCGTACACGTACACCGTCACCAACACCGGCCCCCAGGCGCTGACGGACCTCACGGTCACCGACGACCGGGCGGCAGCGGTGACCTGCGATTCGCGCATGCTCGCCCCGGCCGGGCAGCCCGGCTCAAGCACCACCTGCCACGGCACCTACGTGATCACGGAGGCGGACGCGGAGCACGAGTCGGTCACCAACGTCGCCACCGCGCAAGGGCAGTCCGGAGGCGTGCCGGTGAAGTCGGAGCCCGACGAGGTGACGGTGCTGGTCGCCTCCGAGCTGAGCCTGCATCTGACGAAGTCGGCCGAGGACCGCGTGTACCGGGTCGGCGACGAGGTGACGTACACCTACACCGTCACCAACACCGGCAACGCGACGCTGACCAATGTCGGAGTCACCGACGACCTCGTCCCGGGCGTGACCTGCCAGGCGGCCACACTGGCCCCGGGGGCCGTCACCACCTGCGTCGGCCGCTACACCGTCACCGAGGCGGATGTCGCGCGGGGCACGATCGTCAACGTGGCCTTCGCGCATGGGCAGTTCGGCCGCACGGATGTGCAGTCGGAGCCCGACGACGTCACCCTGCGCACCGAACCCGAGACCGAGCCCGGGCTGCGGCTCGCCAAGACGGTGGACGACTCGCGCACGTACAGGGTGGGCGACAAGGTGACGTACACCTACACCGTCACCAACACCGGCTCCCGGGAGCTGACAGGGATCTCGGTCACCGACGACCGGGTGACGGGCGTGACCTGCGAGGCGACCACGCTCGCCCCGGCCGGGCAGTCCGGTGACAGCACCACCTGCACCGGCACCTACCGGGTCACGGCCGCCGACGCGAAGCGCGGCGGGGTCGTCAACCGCGCGGAGGCCACGGCCGAGAACGGCGCCGTCCGGTCCAACCAGGACCAGGCCCGCATCTCCGTCGGGAAGAAGCCCTGCGAGGGCAAGCACTGCAAGCCGAAGCCGCCCTCGAAGCCGAAGCCGTGCCACGGCAAGCACGACAAGAAGTGCAAGCCGAAGCCGCCTTCCAAGCCGAAGCCGTGCCACGGAAAGAGCCTCTGCCACTCGGCGTGACAGGCGCTCCGCGCAACTGACCGGCACGATCACGGGCACCCGCCACCACTCCGGTGGCGGGTGCCCGTCCGTCGTCGCGGTCAGTGCCGGCCGGCCAGCCGGTCCGCGGCCTTCGCGACGGGGTCCGTGCCGGGGCGCGCCGAGGCGAGTTCGCGGCGGTCGGCGGCGCGGTAGGCCGCGTACATGCCGTGGACACCGAGCCAGCGGAAGGGTTCCGGTTCCCAGCGGCGGACCTTGTGGCCGACCCAGGGCAGGGCGGTCAGCTCGGTGGGCCCCGACTGGCCGGAGTCCTGCTGGATCAGGTCGCGCAGGGTGCGGGCGGCGAGGTTGGTGGTGGCGACGCCGGAGCCGACGTAGCCGCCCGCCCAGCCGAGCCCGGTGGAGCGGTCGAGGGTGACGGTGGCGCACCAGTCGTGGGGGACGCCGAGGACGCCGGACCAGGCGTGGTCGATGCGGGCGCCCGCGGTGGTGGGGAAGAGGCGGACGAGGATGTCCCGAAGGGCCTCGACGGTGGCGGGCCGGGTGCGGGCTGTGTCGTTGAAGTGGGCCGCGCCCGAGCCGAAGCGGTACGGGACACCGCGGCCGCCGAGCGCGATGCGGTCGTCGGCGGTGCGCTGGGCGTACATGTAGGCGTGGGCCATGTCGCCGAGGGTCTCGCGGCCGTCCCAGCCGATGGTTTCCCAGACCGACACCGGGAGCGGTTCGGTGGCGATCATCGAGGAGTTCATGGGCAGCCAGGTGCGCCGCTGGCCCTTGAGGTTCGCGGTGAAGCCCTCGGTGCAGCGCAGGATGTACGGGGCGCGGACGGTGCCGTACGGGGTGTGCGCGTGCTTGGGCTTGATCTCCGTGACGGGTGTCGACTCGTGGATGGTGACGCCGAGAGCCTCGACGGTCGCGGCGAGCCCCTTGACGAGTTTGACCGGGTGCAGCCGGGCGCCGTGCGGGGTCCAGGTGGAGCCGACGGCTCCGGTGACGTTGACGCGTTCGCAGGTCTCGCGGGCGCCGCGCAGGACGCGGTCGGTCTCGCCGAAGGCGATCTCGACGGAGTGGAAGTCCTTGAGCCTGGCCAGTTGCGCGGGCGTGTAGGCGACTTCGAGGACGCCGCCCTGATGGATGTCGGCGTCGATGCCCTCCTCGGCGGCCACCCGGACGACCTCGTCGACCGTCTCGTTCATCGCCTGCTGGAGCCGGACGGCCGCCTCGTGGCCGTGGAGCCTCGCGTAACGGTCGCGGCCCGCGATGCCGTTGTAGAGCCAGCCGCCGTTGCGCCCGGAGGCGCCGTATCCGCAGAACTTGGCTTCCAGCACGGTGATGTTGAGGAAGGGGACGGCCTTCTTGAGGTAGTAGGCGGTCCACAGACCGGTGTATCCGCCCCCGACGATGCAGATGTCGGCGGTGGCGTCGCCGGGCAGAGGCTCCCGGGCGAGCGGGGTGCCTTGGTCCGCGTACCAGAACGATATGCCGCCGTTGACGGTGCTGACGGTGCTCATGTTGCCCCTGCTTTGTCCGGTGTGAAGCCCTGTGGTGTGTGGTCTGGCTCTGGGGTGTCCCTGGATTTCACTGCGTTGTCCTGGGGCGGGACGTTACTGCGCCTTCGACGCCCCCGTCCTGTGCCGGGACCTGCCCCGTGTCAGCGGGTAGCAGGCGAGGCCGATGAGCACGGCGGTGAAGTGGCCGAGGTCGGTGAAGGTGCGGCCGGCGACGAGGGGGATGCCGTAGAAGACGAGTACGGCGAAGAGGTACACGTACCGCCAGGGCTGCGGGACGCGGTACGTGAGCACGGCAATGACCCCCGCGAGCGCGTAACTGACACCGACGTCGAGGGTGTTCGCCGCCGACCAGGGCACGTGCCCGTGCCGGATCGCCCAGGCCAGTACGCCTTCGCTGGCGAGGGAGGCGAGGACGTGTGCCAGTACGACGACGGCGAGCCAGCGCAGGGTGCCGAGCCAGCGCTCGGCGGGGGCGTGGAAGACGGTGTACAGCACGGCGTAGGGGATCCAGCGGCCGCCGTCGATCCAGAACGCGCTGGTGACCAGGACGCGCAGCGGGTCCTGGGTGAGCTCGTGGATGTTGGTCGAGCGCTGGCGCAGGAAGTCCTCCTCGAAGTCCGGTGACATCTGGTGGACGATGACCGTGGTGACGAAGAGCGCGACCAGCCAGATGTACGTGCCGGGTGCGCTGCGGATCCATGATCCGGCGCTGCGGAGCCACGAGCCGGCGGCGGGGCGTTGCCGGGTGGGCGGTGCGGGGCTGCTCGGAGTCATATCCGATTGACGCACGGCCCGGTGATCGTCGGCGTGATCGACATCCCGGACGGGGTGTTGCGGGGCGTCGGCGGAGCCGGGAGGTTCGTCGGGCGGGTCGTCGGGTGGTCTCAGATCTGGCTGAGGCCGGGCCTTGCGTCCGTGGTGCGGACGGGTTCTCCGTCCGTGGTGCGGGCGGGCCGGGGCTCGGACGCTCCGAGGGCGAGCACGGCGGCCTCCAGACCGCTGTTGAACGACACCTCGCTGAGCAGCCCGGGCGCCGCGACCTGGTCGCCCGCGAGATAGATGCCGTCGCCGCGGTCGATCGCCGGCCGGTCGCGCCAGGTGGTGCCGGGCCGGTCCACCGCGCCGGTGCGGCCCCGGGAGACGGACTCCCGCCGCCATTCGGTGCGCTCGCGCCAGCCCGGGTGGCCGAGGTCGAGCAGTTCCTCGGCGCGGGCGATGCCGACGGCCCTGGGCTCGTCGGGGGCCAGCGGGAACTGGCCCTGGACGAGCTGCTGTCCGGCGGGGGCGAGGGTGCGGTCCTGGGCGCTGAAGCGTTCGATCCAGCCGGGGGCGTCGAGGTCGGACACGGCGAAGGCGTCACCGCGCCGGGTCCGCAGGGCCAGGTCGATGAGCGCGGTACGGCCGCTGTCCCAGGTCAGCGCGGGGTCGCCGAGCAGCGCGCGGGCCGCGTCGAGCGAGGTGGCGACGATCACCGGGCCCTGCCGGGTCAGGGCGTCGAGCCCGTCGGCGTCCACGCGGGACGCCGTCTCGATCCGGACGCCGAGATTCCAGGCGCGGGCGGCCATCCGGTCGATGACCTGGGCCCAGCCGCCGACGGGGTAGCGGGCCTCGGGCGGCAGTGCGGCGGCGCGGCGCAGCCGTTCCTGGACGAACGCGGCGGAGAGCGAGCCGGGGTCGTGGTGGTAGAGCGCCACGGCGGCGTAGTGCGCGGCCAGGCGGGCGGCCTCCTCGCCGGCCCGGCCGGTGGCCCAGGTGCGGAAGTCGGTGTCCACGGGGGCGTGTTCGGCCCTGAGCCGGCCGAGGCGGACGAGGGAGAGGGGCGGGGTGCGGCGCAGGGTGCCGCCGAGGCGGAAGCGGAGCCGGGTGCCTTCGAGGGGCGGGACGCCGACCACCGGGCCCAGCAGCCCCCGCCGGTCGAGCCAGGTCCAGTGGGGGCCGCGGCGGTAGAGGGCGTGCGGTCCTTCGTTGGTGCGGTACGGGCCCTCGGCGGTCCTGGCCCGGCCGCCGAGGGTGTGGTGGGCCTCGTGGAGGGTCACCAGGGCACCGGACTCGGCGGCGGTGATCGCCGCGGTGAACCCGGCGAGGCCGCCGCCGACGATGTGGATGCGCTGCATGCGTTCGGTCTCCTTCACTGACGGACGCCGACGGACGCCTGGGGCGGACGTGCCTTCGGGTGCTGTCGGGCGCTGTTGAGTACGGGACGGTTCGCGGGGGCGCGTCCGTGACATCGGGCCGGGGGCGTTGTCAGTGGCATGGGTCACGATGGGGGCATGGCGCGCAGCAACAGCAGCAGGAAGACGGACACCATCGCGGCGGCCCGGCGGCCGGAGGTGCGGCTCCCACCGCTCGTTCCGTACGACGGGGGAGGGCTGGAGCCGGACGGCGACTACGACGGTGTGCGGTTCGACGGGGCCGATCTCGCGGACGAGTCGGGTCGGGGGGCCCGGTTCATGGACTGCGCGCTGGACGGCTGCGCCCTGGACCGTACGGAGCTGGGCAGGGCCCGTTTCATCGATTCGGTGCTGACCGGCGTACGGGGTGTGGGCACCGACCTCGCGGGGGCGTCGCTGCGCGATGTGGAGGTGGTGGACGCACGGCTGGGCGGGGTGCAGCTGCACGGTGCGGTGCTGGAGCGGGTTCTGGTGCGCGGCGGGAAGATCGACTACCTGAATCTGCGGAAGGCGCGGCTGAAGGACGTGGTCTTCGAGGGCTGTGTGTTGTCCGAGCCGGATTTCGGGGACGCGCAGCTGGTGCGGGTGGAGTTCCGCGACTGTGTGCTGAAGCGGGCCGACTTCAGCTCCGTACGGATGGAGTCGGTGGACCTGCGCACGGTCGCCGAGCTGGACATCGCGCGTGGGGTGGAGCGGCTGGCCGGCGCGGTGATCAGCCCGGCCCAGCTGATGGAGCTGGCACCGGCGTTCGCGGCGCAGATCGGCGTGCGGGTGGAGGCGTAGTCCGCCGGGCCGGCCCGGACGCGCGGTTCAGATACGGGGGGAGCGGGTCTGGGGGGATTGATCACGGGGTTCGGACACGAGAGAAGTGGGTCTGGGGGCTCGGATCGCGGGGTCCAGTTACGGGGGAGCGGGCCCGGGTGGAATCCGGATCGCGGGGGTCAGATACGGGGGAAGCGGGCCTGGAGGTCCCAGATCACGGGGTTGTCGGCGAGGCCCTCGTGCATGTCGGCGAGGTCGGCGATCAGGTCGTGCAGGAAGTCGCGGGCCTCGCGGCGCAGCAGCGAGTGGCTGAAGGTGAGCGGGGGTTCCTCGCCGGGCATCCAGTCGGCCTCGACGTCGACCCAGCCGAAGCGGCGCTCGAAGAGCATCCGGTCGGACGACTCGGTGAAGTCCAGCTCGGCGAACTGCCGCCGGTGCGAGCGGTTGCCGCGCGGGTCCTGGTCGATCTGCTCGACGATGTCGCACAGCGCCCACGCGAAGTCGAGCACCGGCACCCATCCCCAGGCTGTGGACACCTCGCGGTCCTCCTTGGTGTCCGCGAGGTAGACGTCCCCGGAGAACAGATCGTGCCGCAGGGCGTGGACGTCCGCGCGGCGGTAGTCGGTCTGCGGAGGATCGGGGAAGCGCCGGGAGAGGGAGTAGCCGATGTCGAGCACGCTTCGATGGTGTCATGCCCGAAGGCGCGCCCGCGCCGTGAGGCCGCGGGCCCTACGACAGCAGCCGCTGCTCCTTCGCCACGGCCACGGCGCCCGCCCGGGTGTCGACGCCGAGCTTGTCGTAGATCCGGCCGAGGTGGGTCTTGACCGTGGCCTCGCTGATGAACAGGGCACGGGCGATGTCGCGATTGCCCAGGCCCTGGGAGAGCTGGGCCAGGATGTCGAGCTCGCGGTCGGTGAGGGTGGGCAGGGGCTTGCGCATCCGGGCCATGACCCGGCTGGCCACCGGCGGGGAGAGCGTCGTACGGCCCTGGGCCGCCGAGCGGATCGCGGCGAAGAGCTCCTCGGGGCGCTCGGCCTTCAGCAGATAGCCGGTGGCGCCCGCCTCGATGGCCCGGGTGATGTCGGCGTCCGTGTCGTACGTGGTGAGGACCAGCACATGGACGCCGGTGGCGGAGATGCGGCGGGTGGCCTCCACACCGTCGATGCCCTCGCCGAGCTGGAGGTCCATCAGGACGACGTCCGGGGTGAGCCTGGCGGCCAGGGCGACCGCCTCCTCGCCGCTGCCGGCCTCGCCGACGACCTCGATGTCCGGTTCGCTGCCGAGGAGGGCGAGAAGGCCGGCGCGTACGACGACGTGGTCGTCGCAGAGCAGGATGCGTACGGGCGGCGACGCGGTCATACGAGGTCCTCCGTGGCGGTCGGCGGGGCGGTGGCGGTCAGGGGGACGGCGGCGGACAGCACCGTACCCTCGCCCGGCACCGACTCGATCGTCAGAGTGCCGCCGAGCTGGTGCAGCCGGGCCCGGATGGCGGGCAGCCCGTGACCGCGCACACTGCCGGCGGTCCCGGTGCGTTCGGCGGGTACGAAGCCCTGCCCGTTGTCGGCGATGTCCAGGACCACCCGGTCGTCGAGGTGGGTCAGCGTCAGCGCCGCCTCCGTCGCGTTCGCGTGCTCCTTCACATTGGCCAGTGCGCCCTGCGCGATGCGCAGCAGTGCGGACTGCACCCGGTCCGGCAGCGCGGTGTGCCGTTCGCCCTCCACATGGCAGCGGACGGTGAGCCGCCCCTGCCCCTGCGCCGTCTCGCGGGTCGCCAGCGCGTGCAGGGCCGCCTCCAGGCCGCCGCCCGCCGCGAGATCGGCCGGCGCGAGGTCGTGGACGAAGCGGCGGGCCTCGGCGAGGTTGCGTTCCGCGATGCCGGTGGCCGTACGGATGTGGCGGCGGGCGGTCGCCGGGTCGGCGTCCCAGGTGCGGTCGGCGGCCTGGAGCAGCATCTGCTGGCTGGACAGACCCTGCGCGAGGGTGTCGTGGATCTCCATGGAGAGCCGCTGGCGTTCGGCGAGGGTTCCCTCGCGGCGTTCGGTGGCGGCCAGTTCGCGGCGGGTGCGCAGCAGGTCGTCGATCAGTTCGCGCTGCCGCTCGGACAGCTCGCGCTGGCGCTCGGCCTGGCGCTGCATATGGACGAAGACCGCCGTCGCGACCGCCGCGACGGCGGGCGGGGCGAGCACCAGATTCGGGTCGAAGCCCTCGGCCAGCCGGAGCTGGGCGGCGACGACGAACAGCGTGAGCAGGGCGACCAGCGCGAGCGCCGCGCGCGGCGGCAGGATGCGCAGCCCGGTGAAGAAGAGCGGCACCGCGCACCACGCGAAGCTCGGCGCGAGGACGACCAGCACCATCCACACGGCGACCAGCACTCCCAGCCACACCAGGGAGCGCGGCGTCGGGCGCGAGCCGAGCACCGGCCCGATCACGTACAGCACGGCGATGGCGACGCAGAGCGCGATGATCCACGGGGTGCGGGCCTCGCCGGGGTGGCGCAGCAGGAAGCGGGTGAGCGAGGCGCCGAGCAGCAGGAAGAACGCGGCGTGCATCAGAGCCGTGAGCCACCGGGCGTCCGGGTCACCGGCCCGGTCCCGGACCGCGCTCCCGGGCGTCCTGCCCGCTCCCCGGGCCAGGTCCGTGTCCATGCCCGCGCCGGGCGCCGGTCGGCTTCGGTGCTTCACGTCGTACCTCTCGCTCCTCACCGTCAGCGGCGCCGCCGAGCTGCACGGATGTCCCCATCGTCACCCCGGACGGCCACCCCCGCATCAGCCGATCGGCTGATGGGGCCGTCGACCGTCCCGCGTGCGGCGTCGAGCCGGTCCGTCGACAGTGCGGTGCCGCACGCGGCCGGAGCATTGGACCCGGGGCCGAACGAGCCCGTCCACCGCCCCACACACCCTGATCCACGCTGCTGAGGAGCCCACCATGAAGAAGCTGTCGCTGCGCACCCGCGTCCTGACCGGTGCCGTCGCCGTCGCCGCCCTCGGCGCGGGCACCTTCGGCGCCATGTCCGCCAACGCCTCCACCCCGGCCGCCGCCCCCGCCGCCGCCGTCAAGGCCGACGCCGCGAACGACAACCTTCAGCAGACCACCCACCTGACCGTGGCCGCCGCCACCAAGGCCGCCGAGGCCACCCTGAAGGCCGCGGAGAAGGAGAACCAGCGCGTCTCCGTCGCCGTCGTCGACCGCAACGGCAACACCGTCGTCACCCTGCGCGGCGACGGCGCCGGCCCGCAGTCCTACGACGCGGCCCAGAAGAAGGCGTTCACCGCCGTCTCCTGGAACGCCCCCACCTCCGAGCTCGCCAAGCGCCTGGCCAACGCCCCGACCCTGAAGGACATCCCCGGCACCCTGTTCCTCGCCGGCGGCGCCCCGGTCACGGCCAAGGGCGCCCCGATCGCCGGCATCGGCGTGGCCGGCGCCCCGAGCGGCGACCTGGACGAGAAGTTCGCCCAGGCCGGCGTCGCCTCCCTCGCCCGGTAGCGGGCAGCCCACCCCGTCGAGCCCACCCCGCGACAGGAGTACGAGATGAACGCCCTCGATCGACAACTGCTCGACGCCGCACGCACCGGTGACACCTGCCGGGTGCGGTCCGCGATCGAGGGCGGCGCCCGGATCGACTGCCGCGACGAGGAGTTGCGCACCCCGCTGCTCCTCGCCGTCCACGGCGACCATGTCGAGACCGCCCGGCTGCTGGTCGCGGCGGGCGCGGACCCCGACGCCCAGGACCGGCGCGAGGAGAGCCCCTGGCTGGCGACCGGGGTCACCGGCAGCGTCCGGATGCTGCATGTGCTGCTGCCGGCCGGCCCCGATCTGAGGCTCCGCAACCGCTTCGGCGGCATCGTGCTGATCCCGGCGAGCGAGCGCGGTCACGTCGGCTACGTACGGGAGCTGCTCCGGGTCACCGACATCGACGTCGACCACGTCAACCGGCTGGGCTGGACGGCCCTGCTGGAGGCCGTGATCCTCGGCGACGGCGGCCGCGCGCACCAGGAGGTCGTCGGGCTCCTGCTGGCGGCCGGTGCGAACGTGGACCTGCCGGACGGCGACGGGACGACCGCGCTGGAGCACGCGGAGCGCCGCGGCTTTGCGGACATCGCCGCACGGCTGCGGGGCGCCCGGTGAAGGCGCGCCACGCGGTGGTGGCACTCGCCGCGGCCTCGGTCCTCGCGGGCTGCGCGGGCGGCGCCCCGGCTTCCCCGGCCGCGCCCCGTACGCCCGGCAAGGCACCGTCCTCCCCGGCCCCGGCTTCTCCGGCCCCGTCCTCCGCCTCGTCGAAGCCCTCCGCCGCGGCCACCCCGCACGGCACGCTCCTCGTCGCCGACTTCGGCGCCGACACCGTGACCTTCGTCGACCCGGCCCCCGGCCACGACCGGCACACGCTCGGCTCGGTCGAGGTCGGCACCGCCCCCTACGGCCTCGTCGTCGACGACGGGGGCATCGCCTGGGTGTCGACCGCCGAGGGCGTCGCGGTCGTCGACACGGCGACCCGCACCCGCCTCACCCGGATCCCGTACGAGACGCGGACCGGCCCCGTCACGACCGGCGAGTACCGGGGCGGCGGCATGGGCATCGCCCTGGCCCCCGACGGCCGGCACGTCCATGTCGGCGTCAATGTGCCCGGCCGCAACGGCGTGCTGGAGATCGTCGACACCGCGACCCGCGAGGTGACCGGCACGGTCCCGGTGGGCCGCCGCCCCTTCGACGTGGACGTCTCGCCGGACGGCACCGAGGTGTACGCCACCGGCCACGACTCCTTCGACGTCACGGCGGTGGACACGGCCGACCGGACGACCCGGCGCTTCGAGGTCGCCCCGTACGGCACCGAGGGCGGCCTCGGCTCCTGGCTGAAGCCGCACTGTGCCGTGGTGCGCCCCGACGGCAGGCTGCTGCTGCCCTTCGAGGGCGAACGGCTCGTGGTCCTCGATCCGCGCACCGGGCGGAGCACCGTCGAGCCGATGACCGCCGACACCCACCAGCACGGCGCGACGCTCGCCCCCGACGGCACCCTCCTCGTCGTCGGCACCGGCCCGGTCCTCTCCGACGACCGGGGCCCGTCGCTGACCGTCCGTACCCCCGCGGGCTCCGAGCGGGTCGTGCCGCTGGACGGGCCGCACGAGGACGTGACGGTCTCCGACGACGGCCGGACGGCGTACGTCACCGAGGGCTTCACCCGCGACGGGTACCGCAACGGCATCACCGTCGTCGACCTCAGCGGCAGGAAGCGGCCGTTCGAGGTGGTCGCGGGCGCCCGCCCGCTGGGCATCGCGATCCTCTGAATCCGCTCGGCGACATCCCCCGAATCGGACGTTCCGCACCTGGGGCCCCCATTTAGGATCGCCGATGTGGATCAGCGAACACCTGTACGCCGCACGGCTCGTGCCGCCGCTCTCGTCCTGCTGGTGCTGACGACGTCCACCGGCTGCACCGGCGGCGTCGAGGGCAGCCCCGGTGCCGCCGGTCTGCGCGACCCGTACTTCCCGAAGCTCGGCAACGGCGGCTACGACGTCACGCACTACGACCTCGTGCTCGATGTGGACCCGGCCGCCCACCGGCTGAGCGGCACCGCCACGATCACCGCGCGGGCCACCCAGGACCTCAGCGCCTTCAACCTCGACCTGGACGGACTCACCGTGCGCTCCGCGACCGTCGAGGGCCGTCCCGCCGCGGTCAACCGGGCGGGCCACGAGCTGACGCTGCGCCCGGACGCCGGGGTCGCCGACCGTCTGCGCAAGGGCCGCACCTTCCGTACGGTGGTCCGCTACTCGGGCTCACCGAAGACCATCACCGATCCCGACGGGTCGAAGGAGGGCTGGCTGAGGACCGCGGACGGCTCGGTCGCGCTCGGCGAACCGACCGGCTCGATGGCCTGGTTCCCCGGCAACAACCACCCCAGCGACAAGGCGTCGTACGACATCGCCGTCACCGTCCCCGCGGGGCTGACGGCGGTGTCCAACGGCGAGCTGGTCTCCCGGCGGAGTTCGGGCGCCACCACCACCTTCCGCTGGCACGTCCCCGAACCGATGGCGAGCTATCTCGCGACCGTCGCCATCGGCCGCTTCGACACGAAGTCGTCGACCACCGAGGACGGCATCGAGGTGTTCACCGCCGCGGACACGACGGTGGCGAAGGGCAGCGCGCGGATTCTCGCCCGGATTCCCGAGGTCGTGAAGTGGGAGGCGGCGCGGTTCGGCCCGTACCCCTTCTCCGCCACGGGCGCGGTCGTCGAGCGTCACGGGGACGCCGGGTACGCCCTGGAGGCGCAGACCCGGCCCTTCTTCCCCGGGCCGCCGGACGCCGGGCTGCTCGTCCACGAGATGGCCCACCAGTGGTTCGGGGACTCGGTCACGCCCGAGAGCTGGCGCGACATGTGGCTCAACGAGGGCTTCGCGACCTACGCGGAGTGGCTGTGGGAGGCCGACAAGGAGGGGGTGCCGATCCAGGACCTGTTCGACGCCGCCTTCGAGGACGACGACAACTGGGCCTTCCCGCCCGCCGATCCGCCGACGGCCGCGGACATCTCGCAGGCGCCGGTCTACGGGCGCGGGGCGATGGTCGTCCACAAGCTCCGGCAGGCCGTGGACGACGACAGGCGGTTCTTCGCCCTCGTGAAGGGCTGGACGAAGGCGTACCGGCACGGCAACGCGTCGACCGCCGACTTCACCGCCTATGCGGAGAAGGCGACCGGCAAGGATCTGACGGAGCTGTGGGACACCTGGCTGTACGGCAGGAGCCGGCCCGCCCCGAAGGACTGACCGGCTCCCGGATCACCGCGCTGTTCGGGCTACTTCACGTTGACGCCGCTCCAGGCGGCCTGGACGGAGGTGAGCTCGGCGCTGTCCGCGCCGTACAGGTCGGTCGCCGCCTTCTCGGTCGCCTCACGGGCGCCCGCGTAGTCGGTGGACGACGTCATGTACTCGGAGAGGGCCTTGTACCAGATCTGGACGGCCTTGTCCCGGCCGATGCCGGTGACGGTCGAGCCGTCGGAGGTCGGGGAGTCGTAGTCGACCCCGTTGATGGTCTTCGCGCCGCTGCCCTCGGACAGCAGGTAGAAGAAGTGGTTGGCGACGCCGGAGGAGTAGTGCACGTCGAGGTCGCCGACGCTGCTGTCCCAGTAGTCGGCCGAGCCGCCGTCCTTGCTCGGCTCGTCCATGTAGCGCAGCGGGGTGCCGTCGCCGTTGATGTCGATCTTCTCGCCGATGAGGTAGTCGCCGACGTCGGTGCTGTTATCGGCGGCGAACTCGACCGAGGTGCCGAGGATGTCGCTGGTCGCCTCGTTCAGGCCGCCGGACTCGCCGAAGTAGTCGAGGTTGGCGGTGGACGCGGTCAGGCCGTGGCTCATCTCGTGGCCGGCGACGTCGAGGGCGGTCAGCGCGCTCTTGTTGTCGGCGCCGTCGCCGTACGTCATGCAGAAGCAGCTGTCGTCCCAGAACGCGTTGACGTACGCGTCGCCGTAGTGGACCCGCGAGTACGCGGCCTTGCCGTCACCGGCGATGCCGTCGCGGCCGAACGCCGACTTGTAGAAGTCCCAGGTCTGCGCGGCGCCGTAGGCGGCGTCGACCGCGGCGGTCTGGCGGTCGTTGCCGGTGCCGTCGCCCCAGGTGTCGTCGTCGTCCGTGACGAGGTCACCGGTGCCGCTCTCGCCCTGGTTGAGGTCGTACGTCTTGTGGCCGCCGCGGTCGCCGTCGGTCAGCTCGAAGCCGGAACCGGACGCGGTCGTCGACAGCTCGACCTCGCCGCTGTACTGGCTGTTGCCGACACCGGTCTCGACCGCCTCGTAGCTCTGGAGCTTCTTGCCGGTGATCGCGTCGGTGATGGTGTGCAGGCGGCTCGGCGTGCCGTCCTTCTGCTTGCCGGTCTTCACCGTCTCCAGGGCGAGGACGGGCTTGCCCGAGCCCGCCCAGATCACCTTGCGGGCGGCGGCCGCGGTCTTGATCTTCGGCGTCGTGGACGGCACCGATATCCGGGCCTTGGTCGCCTTGGTGACGCCCTTGAGCTTTCCGCCGGGGGCGGCGTGGGTGACGAGGTCGCCGCCGAGGACGGGCAGGCCGTCGTAGGTGCGCTCGTAGCGGGTGTGGACGGTGCCGTCGGCGTCCTTGATCACATCGCGGACGACCAGCTTCTCCTTGCCGCCGAGACCGAGCGAGTCGGCGGTGGCGGAGGCGTCGCTCTGTGCCGACTTGATGGCGGCGTTGCGCACCGAGGCCTTGTTCGCGCTGAAGGGGACAACGCTGCGAGTGGCGGAGGGGCCGTCATTTCCGTTGTCCGGCACGGCGTTCGCCGCACCGGTCTGCATGCCTACGACGACCATCGCGGCCACGGCGGCCAGGGCTGCGGCGCGACGGGTGTTCATGTGGGGGGTCATGCGTTCTCCGTTGCTCGTTCCGTGGGGGGTTACGAGCCGAGAGCGTGCCACTGAATGAGCGACATTGACGGAGTGCTAACAATTACCTCACATTTATTTGACTAGTTCTTGTCCGAATGGAATACACATGTGTCCGTTAATCGGCGGGAGTTGGGCGTTCGTGTCCGATGAGGACGCATACCGGGTGGTGTGCACTAATCCGTTCGCGGCGCGCACACGGAAGCCCCCGGCCGCAACGGCCGGGGGCTCGTGAGGTGGTGCCGGTGCGTCAGAGGTTGACGCCGAAGTCCTGCGCGATGCCGCGCAGGCCGGAGGCGTAACCCTGGCCGACGGCACGGAACTTCCACTCCGCGCCGTTGCGGTACAGCTCGCCGAAGACCATGGCGGTCTCGGTGGCGGCGTCCTCGCTCAGGTCGTAGCGGGCGATCTCGGTTCCGCCGGCCTGGTTGATGATGCGGATGAACGCGTTGCGCACCTGGCCGAAGTTCTGGCTGCGGGTCTCGGCGTCGTAGATCGAGACCGGGAAGACGATCTTGTCGACGTCGGCCGGCAGGCCCGCCAGGTTGACGTTGATCTGCTCGTCGTCGCCCTCGCCCTGGCCCGTGACGTTGTCACCGGTGTGGACGATGGTCTGGTCGGGCGTCGACTTGTTGTTGAAGAAGACGAAGTGGCCGTCCGAGACGACCTTCCCGGCGGGGTTGACCGCGATCGCCGAGGCGTCGAGGTCGAAGTCGGTGCCGGTGGTGGTGCGGACGTCCCAGCCGAGGCCCACCGTGACGGCGGTCAGGCCCGGGGCCTCCTTGGTGAGGGAGACGTTGCCGCCCTTGGACAGGCTTACAGCCATGGGAAGTCCCTTTCATCGTCGATCGCGGGCTTCATGCCATCACGAAGCTACCGTCACAGGTCATAACGCGGGCAGAGGACCGGGAGGTTCCTGCTCCCTTTGCTTTCTTTACCTGAATGCTCCGGACGGCCCGACGGGCGGTACCGCAAAAGAAGGTGACGAACGCCCTCCGGTGCGGGGAACATGGGTGTCATGTCCGGGCCCTATGTCATCCGCGGTTCGGTCTCCCTGCCGGAGGCCGAGCTCATGTGGCGTTTCTCGCGGTCCTCGGGGCCCGGCGGGCAGCACGTCAACACCAGCGACTCCCAGGTGGAGCTCCGCTTCGACCTCGCGGCGACCGAGTCGCTCCCCGAGGTGTGGAAGGAGCGGGCGCTCCAGCGACTGGAGAGCAGGCTCGTGGGCGGGGTGCTCTCGGTACGCGCCTCCGAGCACCGCTCCCAGTGGCGCAACCGCGAGACGGCTCTCGTGCGGCTCGCCTCGCTGCTCGCCGAGGCGACGGCGCCGCCCCCGCGGCCGCGGCGCAAGACCAGGATCCCCCGGGGCATCAACGAACGGCGGCTGCGCGAGAAGAAGCAGCGCGGCGAGACCAAGCGGGGCCGCTCCAACCGCGACTGGTGACGGTCCCGGTCCGGCCCCCCGTGCCGATTCCCGCGCCCGCACCCGTCCCCGTTCTCACCCCAGCTTCCGGTACCGCCCCCGGAAGTACGTCAGCGGCGAACCGTCCCCGCTGGGCAGGGCCGCGCTCAGCACCCGGCCGATCACCAGCGTATGGTCACCGGCCGCGACCCGCTGCTCGGTACGGCACTCCAGGGTCGCGAGCGCCCCTCCGACCAGCGGCGCGGCGCTGACCTCGCCCCGGATGTAGGGGATGTCCTCGAACAGCAGCCGGTCGCTGATCCGGCCCTTCATCGCGAACCGCCCGGCGATGTGCCGCTGGCTCTCGGCGAGCACGGACACCGCCCACAGCGGCTGCTCCGACAGCAGGTCGTCCATCCGGGAGCCGTTGCGCAGGCTGACCATCACCAGCGGCGGGTCCAGCGACACGGACATGAAGGCGGTCGCCGTCATGCCGACGTCCTCGCCGCGCCCGTTCTCGTCCAGCGGCGGCTCCTGGGCGGTGATCAGCACGACACCGGCGGCCAGCCGGGCGAGGGCGCCTCGGAACTCATCGTTGCTCACCCCCTCAGCATGGGGGATGGGCCGGGGACGCGGGGCGGGGGTCTTCGTCTGCTGCAACACACCGGGCACGCTAATCGCGCCACGCGTGCCTTCGCATCGGGCCAGGGGACCAGTCGGGTCCTAGGACCCCCGGTCCGCCCGGGCACTGCAACGCGCGGATTTGCGTTCAAGAAAAGGACGGAGCGAATTCGCGGGCCACTCCCAACCCTTCACCATCTGTTGTGACTTGAGTCACAGAGCGCAATATTTGTTGACCCTGTGTACCGACTGCGCAGCTCACTGTGATTCAGTGGCCGTGACACTGCAGTAAGTACGTCGATATGAAACCTGGAGTGCTGTCGAGGTCTCGGGGAGTGCGAGCAATGGAGGCCGAGTCGGAGCCGTACGTCCGTCTTGCGACGATGCGGCAGCTGCACCAGGCCGTCGCCGATCTCAACACGGCGCGGAGCCTGGCCGACACGCTGCAGACCGTGGCCGACGGAATCGTCAACGGTCTCGGCTACGAGCTGGCCTGTGTGAACCTGGTCCGTGCCGACGGTGACCTCGTCGTCGCCGCCTTCGCGGGCAACACCGCGGCCGAGGCCCTGATCACCGGCCGGGTCGGCTCGCGCACCTCCTGGGAGCGCCGCCTGTCGATGGGGCAGACCTGGGACGAGCTCCGTTTCATACCGCACACCGACGGCTGGGTCCTCCTCGACGACGACGTGCCGCAGTGGCACACCGACGGGCCGGAGCCCCGCTTCGAGGACGAGTGGCACCCCCAGGACCGGCTCTACGCCCCGATGTACGCGTCCGGCGGCGACGCCGATCTGCTCGGCGTGATTTCCGTGGACCGCCCGCGCAACGGCCGCCGCCCCGGGGCCTGGGGCCGCGAGGCGCTCCAGATGTACGCGTCGCAGGCGGCCATTGCGATCAGCAACGCCCGGCTGCGAGCAAACATGCAGCGGGCGCTGGTCCGGCTGGAGCGGGAGCAGCAGGCGCTGCGGGCCAGCGAGGAGTCCTTCCGCCAGGCGTTCGAGTACGCGCCCAGCGGCATGGCCATAGCCGAGATGGGCGGCGACCAGCACGGCCGGCTGCTGCGCACCAACGACGCGCTGTGCCGGCTGCTCGGCCGCCCCGCGTCCGTCCTGCGCCGCTACTCCTTCGCCGACCTGGTCCACCCCGAGGACATCGGCACGCTGCTGCGCACCTCCGCCGAGGGCGGTCGCGCCGAGCTGCGGCTCGGGCGGCGGGACGGCACCTACCTCTGGGTCTCGCTGCGCAACTCCGTCGTCGCCGACACCGCCGACGGCCCGCGTTTCCTGCTCACCCACGTCGAGGACATAGAGGAGCGCAAGCGCCACGAGCTGCATCTGGCGCACCGCGCCTCGCACGACGCGCTGACCGGCCTGCCCAACAGCGCCGAGCTGCGCTCCCGGCTGAGCGCCCGGCTCTGCGACCGGCCGAACGCCGCGGTGACCACCCCGGTGGAGGCGCTGGACGCGGCCTACGGCGACATCGACGACCCGGACGCGCGGACCCACGGCTACGAGGTGGACCCGGCGCCCGGCGGCCCGTACGACCACCATGTGCACTCCGTCGCGCCCGACACCGAGCGCGACGACGGGGCGAAGGGCCTCGCGGTGCTCTTCTGCGACCTCGACGGCTTCAAGTCGATCAACGACCGCTTCGGCCACCACACCGGTGACGCCGTGCTGATCGAGGTCGCCCGCCGGCTCACCACCTGTGTCCGCGACGGCGACACCGTGGCCCGGCTCGGGGGTGACGAGTTCGTCGTCCTGGCCGACGGGCTCGGTGACGCGGACGCCGCGGACCTGGCCGTACGCCTGCGTAACGCCATCATTCCGCCCATCCGGGTCGACGGCCGGGCGGTGCGGGTGGGGGCGAGCTTCGGCATCGGCTGGGCCGCCTGCGGGATGACGGCCGAAGAGGTGCTGCGCTCCGCGGACCAGCGGATGTACGTGGAGAAGCGGTCGCGGTCGAAGGTTCACCGCAGGGCCGGCTGACGTTCACGGAGGCGCGGCCCGGGTGCTCCGCCGCCCTTCCGGTGCCGCCGTCGGCAATTCTCGGTGTCGTCCGTTCGGGGTAGGCTCGGCCGGTCGGCCACGGCTGGCGATATCAGGCGACGGCTGGCGACATGGTGAGGAGTGACCCAGGGATGACGGCCGGCAACAACGGCGCAAACAAGCCCGAGGACGACGATCCGTTCGGCTACCTGTACGAGGACGGACAGGCGGCGGGCGCCCAGCCGCCGAGGCAGGGCGGCTACGGCTACCCGGGACCGGCGGCCCAGCAGCCGGGTGTGCCCAGGACCTCGTACAACCAGGTACGCACCGTCGGCGAGCGCCAGTACGGCCAGCAGGTGCCGCAGCAGTCGTACGGCCAGCAGCAGGGGTACAACCAGCCGAACGCGCAGTACGCCGCCCCCGAGACGTACCCCGGCGCCTCCGCGCAGGTCCCGCAGCAGGGCGGCCGCGGCCGGTCCGGCGGTTCCTCGGGCAGCGGCGGGCCGAACACCAAGGGCCTGCTGATCGCCGCGGTCGCGGTGGTCCTGGTCGTGCTCATCGGGATCGGCGCCGCGCTGCTTACCGGTGACAAGGACAAGGACAAGAAGGACGAGGCCACTTCCTCGGCAGGCCCCGGCAATCAGGTCGAGGAGTCCCCGAAGCCCGAGCAGTCGCCGAGCTCCGATGCGCCGGCCGATCTGCCCGAGCAGGACGCGGCGACGCTGAAGCTCGGCGGTCCGGCGGTGGTCAGCCAGTCGGTCAAGGGTGCGGACGGCCCGAACGGTTCGTACGTCACGGGCTTCAACGCGGTCGGGGCATCCGTGACGTGGAAGGCGACGATGAAGGAGACGGGCAAGTACCGCCTGACGGTGCGCTATGCGATTCCCGCCAAGGACGCCAACGCGACGCTGACGGTGAACGGGAAGCCGAATTCCCAGCCCATCGGTCTCAAGAACTTCATCGACTCGTCCGACCCGGAGTGGGAGAAGAACTGGCAGACCACCTGGGCGCCGGTCGACCTGATCAAGGGTGAGAACGAGGTCAGCATCTCGTGCCAGGACGGGAACCAGTGCGACGTGATTCTGGACTGGCTGAAGGTCACCCCTCAGAACGGGTAGCTCATTGAGGGCGAACGCTCCGCGGCCCCTCCCGGTGCCCGAGCCCGGGAGGGGCCGCGTGAGCAGCGATCGTCAGGCTTTTCCTGAGCATGCTCACAAGAGGAGTCGGACGCGTGGCCCGCAGCGGCAAGTTCGACTTTGCGGGGGGCTGCTTCACACGCTGCTCGGGTGGTGCTCTGAGACCGGGGACCGGGTGCCCCCGGTCCCCGGTCCGAGACTCTGAACTCGGAACTCTGTTGCTCGGCGCGCGCGACGCGCTGCCTGCCGCGGTCAGCCCATCAGTGCCAGGAAGCCCGCCACCGTAGCGGCCATCGCCTCGCGCCCCGGGGCGATGTACTTCCTCGGGTCCACGCCCGTGGTGTTCTCGGCCAGGTACGCCCGCACCGCGCCGGTGAACGCGGTGTTCAGCGCCGTGCCCACGTTGATCTTGACCATGCCGGAGGAGGCGACGGCCCGGCGGATCTCCTCGTCCGGGACGCCGCTGGAGCCGTGCAGCACCAGCGGGACCGGGACGGCGTCGCGGAGCCGGCCGATCAGCTCGTGGTCCAGGGCGGCGGTGCGCTCGGTCATGGCGTGCGAGGAGCCGACCGCGACGGCCAGCGCGTCGACGCCGGTGTCGCGGACGTACGCGGCGGCCTCGGCCGGGTCGGTACGGACGCCGGGGGCGTGTGCGTCGAGCGGGGCCTCGCCCTCCTTGCCGCCGACCTTGCCGAGCTCGGCCTCGATCCAGATGCCGTGCTCGTGGCCCCAGGCCACCGCGGCGGCCGTGGCCCGCACGTTCTCCTCGTAGGGCAGCTTGGAGGCGTCGAACATGACGGAGCCGAAGCCCTCGGTGTGCGCCTGGTGCAGCAGCTCCACGGACTCGACGTGGTCGAGGTGGAGGGCGAGCGGGGCACTGGACGCGCGGGCCACGGCGGCGGCCGCCGCGGCGACCGCGGAGAGCCGCCCGCCGTGGAACTTCACGGCGTTCTCGGAGATCTGGAGGATGGCGGGCGCTCCGGCGCGCTCCGCGCCGGCCGCGATGGCCTCCGCGTGCTCCAGCGTGATGACATTGAAGGCGGCGATCCCGCGTCCCTCGGCCTGGGCGGCGGAGACGAGTTCACCGGTGCTGACGAGCGGCATGCTGACCTCTTGCTACTTCTTTCGAACCAGCGCTCGCGCGGGTTCGGGACGGGCGCGGCCTATCGGGCCGCCGGTGCGTGTTCCTCGATTCCGACGCGCGGCAGCAGCTCCTCGTACGCCGCGCGGTCGAAATCACCGGCCGTCGGGGAGAGCACGGTCGCCGTCGACAGTGCTACCGCCCGTCGCAGCCGGTCCGGCCAGCTCAGCCCCTCGACGAGTCCGGACAGCAGCCCGGCCACCGCGGAGTCGCCCGCGCCGGTCGGGTTGCCCAGGACCCTGGCGGGCGGCGCTGCCTGCCAGACACCGTCGGGGGTGACTGCCAGCATGCCGTCCGGGCCCAGTGAGGCGATGACCCCGTGCGCGCCCCGGCGGCGGGCGTCGCGGGTGGCGCGCATCGGTTCGCGGGATCCGGTGAGCTGGGCGAGCTCGTCGGCGTTCGGCTTGATCAGGTCGGGGCGGGCGGCGATGCCCCGGCGCAGCGGTTCGCCGCTGGTGTCCAGGAGCACCGGGACGCCGGCGGTGCGGGCCGACCGCACCAGTTCGGCGTAGGCGCCGACGTGGATGCCGGGCGGCAGGCTGCCGCAGAGCGCGACGGCGTCGGCCCCGGCGAGGAGCTCCTCGTACCGGCCGAGGAGGGCGGCCCATTCGTCGGCGCCGACGAGCGGACCGGGTTCGTTGAGCTGGGTGGTGTCGCCGGTGGTCCGGTCCACGACGGCGATGGTGCGGCGGGTGTTCCCGGCGACGGTGACGAGGGCGTCGGTGATGGGCGCGGGGGCCGTGCCCGGGGTGTCGGGGCCGTGCGGGGCGTCCGGGCCGCCGGGGCCGCCGGGCTCCTGTGGTGACAGGTCGGCCAGCAGCTCACGCAGCGCTGTCCCGGTGGCGCCTCCGGCGAACCCGGTGACCACGGTCCGGTGACCGAGCGCGGAGAGCACCCGGGCCACGTTCAGCCCCTTGCCGCCGGGTCGCTCGGACATCTCGCTGACGCGGTGGCTGGCGTGCGGGACGAGTTCCGGGACGCCGTACGTCAGGTCGAGTGCCGTATTCAGTGTGACCGTGAGGATCACCGCGGCCGCTCCCTCGATCCCTGCTCCGAAGCGCGAGCCCCTGGGGGGAATGCGCTTTCTCCTGCTGTTTTCCAGGCGATCATGCCAAAGAGGTGGCGGTCGGCCCAGAGCCGTGGACCAACCGCCGTCTCTTCGTTACGTATTCGACCCACCGTCAACAATGGGGCGAATCAGTCGATGTGCGGCTTCTTGATCCATTCGCCCTTGCGCATGACGCCCTTGAGCCCGAAGTCCGCGTCCAGGACCACCAGGTCGGCGTCCTTGCCCGGTTCCAGCGAGCCGACCCGGTCGTACACGCCGAGCAGCCGTGCCGGGTTGGCGGAGATGGACTGCACGACGTCGCCGACCGGGAGCCGGTCGACGGTCACGGCCCGGTGGAACGCGGTGTCCAGGGTGAGCGTGGAGCCCGCGATCGAGTTGCCCTCGACCAGCCGCGCGACGCCGTCCTTGACCTCGACCGCGAGCGGGCCGAGCTGGTAGAGCCCGTCGCCGAAACCGGCCGCGTCCATGGCGTCGGTGATCAGCGCGACTCGGTGGGCGCCCGCGTGGTGGTAGGCCAACTGCAGGGCCGCGGGGTGCAGATGGGTGCCGTCGTTGATCAGCTCGACGGTGATCCGCTCGTCCGCCAGCAGCGCCGCGATCGGGCCGGGCGAGCGGTGGGCGAGCGGCGGCATCGCGTTGAAGAGGTGCGTGGCGACGGTGGCGCCGGCGTCGATCGCCTCGACGGTCTGCTCGTACGTGGCGTCGGTGTGGCCGATCGCGGCGATGATGCCGTTCTCGGCGAGCAGCCGCACCGAGTCGATGCCGCCCGGCAGTTCGGTGGCGAGCGTGAACATCTTCGCGGTGCCGCGCGCCGCGTCCATCAGCTTGCGGACCTCGGCCGGGTCGGGGTCGCGCAGCAGTTCCTCGCTGTGCGCGCCCTTGCGGCACGGCGAGATGAACGGCCCCTCGAAGTGGATGCCGGCCAGGTCGCCCTGCTCCACCAGCTCGGACAGGACCCCGGCCCGGTGGGCCAGGAAGTCCATCTCGCCGGTGACCATGGAGGCGACCAGGGTGGTGGTGCCGTGCCCGCGGTGGGTGCGGATGCCGGTGAGGACCTCGTCCACGGTGCCGGAGGTGAAGGAGGCGCCGCCACCGCCGTGGTTGTGCATGTCGACGAAGCCGGGGACCACCCAGTGGCCGCTCAGGTCGACGGTCGGTGCGCCCTCCGCCGCGGCGCCGGCGATCCGGGTGCCCTCGACGATCACCCGGCCGTTCTCGACCGTCCCGGTGGGAAGCACCACCCGGGCACCTGCGAGAACTGTGCTGTCTGCGCTTCCGGCCATCAGGCGGATACCTCCGTGGAGAGAAGATCCCAGGCGAGCAGCCCTGCGCCCAGGCATCCGGCGGTGTCCCCGAGGGCCGCCGGGACGATGTGGGGCAGCTTCTGGAACGTGACCCGTTCCTCGACGGCCGCACGGAGTGGTGTGAACAAGGTTTCCCCGGCCTCGGCGAGACCGCCACCGATGATGAGCGTGCGCGGGTCGAGCAGTGTCAGCGCGGTGACCAGCCCGGCGGCGAGCGCGTCGACCGCGTTCTGCCAGACCGCGACGGCCGCCGGGTCGCCGGACTCGACGGCCTTCGCGCAGTCCGCGGCGTCCGCCTCGGGGTCGCCGGAGGCGGCGGCCCAGGCACGGCTGACGGCGGACGCGGACGCCAGGGTCTCCAGACAGCCGCGCTGGCCGCAGCTGCAGTCCGGCCCGTCCGGCCGGACCACGATGTGCCCGATCTCGCCCGCGTAGCCGTGCGCGCCCGCCTCGATCGTGCCCGCGATGCCGATGGCTCCGGCGATGCCGGTGCCCAGTGGTACGAAGACGAAGCGGTCGGCGTCCCTGCCCGCGCCGATCCGGCCCTCGGCGAGCCCACCGGTGCGTACGTCGTGGCCGAGTGCGACGGGAACACCGCCGAGCCGCGCGCCGAGCAGCTGCCGCATGGGCACGTCGCGCCAGCCCAGGTTCGCGGCGTAGACCGCGATCCCGTTCTCGGCGTCGACGATGCCGGGCACGGCGACGCCGGCCGCGACGGCGCTCTCGCCGAAGTGCTCCTCGCCGTACGCCCGCAGATCGGCGGCGAAGTCGAGGATCGACTCCACGACGGCTTCGGCGCCGCGCTCTCTGCCGGTGGCCCGCCGCGCCTCGTACAGCAGGGTGCCGTCGGCCCCGACCAGTGCGGCCTTCATTCCGGTGCCGCCCACATCGAGGGCGATGACGTGTTTCACGGGAAACAGTTTCGCCCGCGGAACCAAAAAGGTCTAGTCCACTATCCCGGTTTGTTGCGGATACATACAAAATAGCGGCCACGATATCGCGGCCCGGGTCCGGCACGGCGGGGAAGGGTGGGAGAAGGGCTTCGGGAGGAGAGGAACACGGGGACTTCCGATGCGGTGCGCGATGCCCTGGACGGCTCCTCGCGGCGTGGGGCGCAACGGTGCGGGCGCAGCGGTGGGGCGGGGCCGTGCTGTCGGGCCCGGCGCGACCGGGTACCGGCCCGGTTACGTTGCGAAAGCGATACCTGTCATGGTGTAGACCATCGGCGATGGGCTGAGGGAGGATCACATCTCGTTCCGGAGGGCCCCACGACGGCGTGGCGGGTACGGGCGACTCGACGGATGAGGACGGACTGGGCTGTGCGGTTGCGCCACCGGGTACTGATCGCGGCAGTGACCGCGCTGGGTATGACAGCGACGTTGTCGGCTTGCGGCAACACCGGCAGCGACTCGGGGGACGTCACCCTCAAGCTCGTCGCGGCCGACTACGGCAACGGCCCGGCCAACAGCTCCGAGAAGTACTGGGACCGGCTGGTCAAGGGCTTCGAGGCGTCCCACCCCGGCATCGACGTCGACGTCAGCATCTACTCGTGGAAGGACATCGACCGCGAGGTCGCCGCGATGGTGAAGAAGGGGCAGGCCCCCGACATCGCCCAGATCGACGCGTACGCCGACTACGCCAAGGCCGGCAAGCTCTACCGGGCCGACGAGATGCTCTCCATCCGCACCCAGGCCAACTTCCTGCCGTCCCTCGCCGAGGCGGGCAGTCTGGACCGCACCCAGTACGGGCTGCCGTTCGTCGCCAGCACCCGGCTGCTCTTCTACAACAAGAAGCTCTTCGCGCAGGCGGGTCTGGACGCCCCGAAGACCTGGGACGACATACGTGACGACGCGGCACTGCTCAAGCAGCACGGGGTGACCAGTCCGTTCGCGCTGCCGCTCGGCCCGGAGGAGTCGCAGGCCGAGGCCACGATGTGGATGCTCAGCGGGGGCGGCGGCCTGATCGACGACAGCGGCTCGTACGAGATCGACTCGGACGAGAACGTCCGGACCTTCGACTGGCTGAAGACGAACCTGGTCGACAAGGGCCTCGTCGGTCCCGTCGCCCCCGGCGGGCTCGACCGGCAGAAGGCGTTCGACGCGTTCACCGAAGGCAAGGTCGGCATGCTGAACGGCCATCCCACGCTGATGCAGGAGGCCGAGCGCAAGGGCGTCTCCGTCGGCATGGTGCCGCTGCCCGGTATCGACGGCCCGAGCGAGGGTTCGCTGGGCGTGGCCGACTGGATCATGGGCTTCAAGCAGAACAGCCACCGGGTGCCGCTGGGCAAGTTCTTCGACTATCTGTTCACCGACAAGAACGTCATCGACTTCGCCGACGAGTACGACCTGCTCCCGGTCACCGACAGCGCCTCCGCGGCCATGGAGTCCGACGCCAGGTTCAAGCCGCTGTGGAAGTTCCTGGCCGCGCTGCCGAACTCGCATATCTACCCGTACGGCAAGACGTCCTGGGCCCGGTCCAGCGAGTCGTTCAAGAAGAACATCGGCAAGGCGGTCGAGCCGAACGGCAGCGCCGAGGACGTGCTCGGGAAGATCGCGCGCGACTCGGCGGCGGCGGAGCGCACGGAGTAGCGGGCAACGCGGCACACGCAGTGGCGGGCGGCGGCCTCCGGGGCCGGGCCTCCGGGCGGCCGGCCTTCCGTACGGGCGATATGTTGGCTGATATGACCGCCCCCACGCCCGGCCCCGACGACACGGACGGCCTCTCCGAACGGGACCGTGCCGTGCTCGCCGTCGAACGGCAGTCGTGGTCCGGCCCCGGTGCGAAGGAACGGGCGATCCGCGAACAGCTCGGCATCTCGCCCACCCGCTACTACCAGCTCCTCAACGCCCTGCTCGACGACCGCCGCGCTCTGGCGGCGGACCCGGTGACGGTGAACCGCCTGCGCCGGGTGCGGGACGCACGTCGCGAACGGCGCTGAGAGCCGGATCGGAGTCCCTTCGGCTGCCGGAGATCAGCCTCTCGGCCCGGTGAGGCCTCTCGGCGGCCTGGATTCGAGCGTTGTTGGTTCGGGGCGGTCCTTTCGGCCACCGGAAATCAGGCCTGTCGGCGGCCCGGATTCGAGCGTCTTTGGTTCGGGGTGGTCTCTTCCGCCACCGGAAATCAGGCTTGTCGGCTCGGTGAGGCCTCTCGGCGGCCCGGGTTCGGGCGTTGTTGGTTCGGGGTGGTCCTTTCGGCCACCGGAAATCAGGCCTGTCGGACCGGGTTCGCGTGCCTTCGGCTCAGCGGGGCCCTTCCGGCAGCGAAATTCAAGCCCCTCCGGCGATTGAGGAGCGGGGGTCCGGGGGCAGCGCCCCCGAAC
>NZ_JBCEWQ010000107.1:0-30218 GCF_038448545.1 Streptomyces sp. CLV115 | reverse complement strand
CACCTCCCGTCCCCGTCCCCGTCCCCGTCCCTGTCACCGTCACCGGGAGCGGTGGTGCCGGGGCGGACACGGCCGTTGCCGTCGGCCGTTCCTGGGCGGCCGCCGCGCTCACCGCGTACCGGCTGACGGACGGACACGCGCCCCGGACCGCCGGTGAGGTGGTGATCGACGGTGCGCTGGCGGCCGCCACCGGGAGCGGGATCGGTTCGCATGTGACATTGCAATTTGACGGTGCTCCCCGGTCGTACACCGTCAGTGGGATCGCCGGCGCCGATCACCGGGACAGGTCCCCCGCCGTCTTCCTCACCGAACACCACCTCGCCGCCGTGGCCGGACACCCCGGTACGGTCGACGCGATCGGTGTCCTCGCCGAGGACGGCGTCTCCGCGGACGCGCTGCGGGCATCGCTCAAGGCGGCGCTGCCCGACCGGGCCCGCGGCGACCGTGAGGTCCGAGTGCTCACCGGCGCGGAGCGCGGACAGGCCGAGCATCCGGACGCGCTGGGCGCCCGCAACGAACTGCTGCCGCTGCTCGGCTCCATCACGGGAACCGTCTTCATGGTGGCGCTCCTGGTGATCGCCACCACGATCTCCCAGGCGGTCCACCAGCGCTCCGGCGAACTGGCGCTGCTGCGTGCCGTGGGGGCGACGCCGAGGCAGCTCAGGTCGGCCGTCGGCCGTGAGGTGAGCCGGGTGGCCGGGGCCGCTGCGGTGCTCGGCGCGGTCGGGGCCGTACCGCTGGGGCTGCTGATGCGGTCGCTGCTGACGACGGACCCGCTGCCGTTGCCGGTACCGGTGTGGCTGCCGCCGGCCGCGACAGTCACGGCCGGGGTGCTCGTCGCGCTCGCCGCCCGTCCGGTGGCGGTCCTCGCGTCCAGGGCCGTCACTGAGCTGCGCCCCGCCGCCGCGCTGGGGGCGGCCGGTGCGCCGGAGCCGGGCGAGCCGGGACGGGTCCGTACGGTCGCCGGGGCGGTGCTGGCCCTGGCGGGGGTGAGCGCGGCCGGGGCGGCGACGGCGCAGGGCGGGCAGGCCGCAGCGGTGGCCGCGTCGGGCGCGGCGACCTCGCTGATCATCGCGGTGGCACTGCTCGGCCCGTGGATCGCCCGGGGGGCGACGCGGGTGCTGGGCACACCGCTGCGGCGGGCCGGCGGGGTCTCGGGCTTCCTCGCCGACAGGTCCGCCGCCGCGCACCATCGGCGCCTCGGTGCGGCAATCACCCCGATCGTGCTGGTGGTGGCGTTCGTCTGTGTGCAGCTGACGGCAGGCTCGACGCTGGAGCGGGCCGCCGACCGGCAGGCCGCTGCCGCGCTCCGGGCCGACCTGGTGGTGACGGGGCCGGCCGGCGGACTGCCGGCCGGTGCGGCGCGGGCGGTGCGCGAGGCCCCGGGAGTGGCGGCGGCGACCGGGGTGCTGCGCTCCGGTGTCGTACTCGCCCACCGCGAGATGGGCGATCCGAAGCTGGACCGGTTCCCCGTGCTGGGTGTGACGGCGGACCAGCTGGCCGGCACGCTCGACCCGCACATCACGGCGGGCGATCCGGCGGACCTCACGGGCAGGGGCACGGTCGCGGTCGGCAAGGACCGGGCCGCCGATCTCGACGTGGGTGTCGGCGACTCGGTGGAGCTCCGTCTCGGCGACGGCGCCGAGGTACGGCTGCGGGTGGTCGCACTGTACGAACGGGCCCTGGGACTGGGCGAGTTCATGCTGCCCCGCGAGGCGCTGGCCGGGCATGTATCGGTCCCGCGCGACCAGCGGATCCTGGTCCGCTCGGCGGACGGCGGGGCGGCCCCGGCCGTACGACGCGCCCTCGCCGCGTACCCGGGTGCCCAGGTGCGTCCCGCGACGGCCGACGACGTACGGATCGCACCGCCGTCCTCGGAACAGGACGACGCCATGGTCGTCATCGGTGTCGGGGTGATCGGCGGCTTCGCGCTGCTCTCCGTGGTCAGCACGCTGTCCCTGATCACGGTGGGCCGCCGCGCCGAGCTCCGGCTGCTGCGGACGGTCGGTGCGGGCCGCCGTCAGGTGCGGCGGGTGCTGGTGCTGGAGACCGGGATGGTGGCGGTGGCCGGGCTGGCGATCGGCACAGTGGTCGCGATGATCCCGCTGCTGGCGTTCGCGGTGTCGTTCACCGGTTCGGTGCCGTATCTGCCACCGGCACAGTACGGGACGCTCGCACTGGCCGTGACGGTGGCGGCGGGTGCGGGGGCGTTGTTGCCGGGCTGGTCCGGGGGCGGGCGCTCCGCACTCGGGCGCCGGACGTGAAGACGCCGGACGGGAAGAAACCGGACGGGAGAGCACCGGACGTGCGAACGCCGGACGTGCGAACGCCGGTCGTGCGAACGCCCCGCCGGTCCGGCCCCCGGCCACGTCCACGTCCGCGTCCGCGTCCGCGAGGGTCCGTACGGCTCGCGGCGCGGTGTCACGGCGACGCGGGCAGGGGCAGCGCCCCCTCCCGTGCCGCCGCGGCGGCCAGCGCGTCGAGCACCGGGGCGATCAGCGGGTGCGCCGACGCCCCCTGCCGCACCGCGGCGAAGACCCGGCGGGTCGGCGCACTGCCCTCCACCGGCCGCAACACCACCCCGGCCAGCTCCATCCCCCGCAGCGCCGACCGCGGCACCAGCGCCACCCCGGCGCCCGCCCCGGCCAGCGAGACCACCGCGCGGAAGTCGTCCGAGGAGTGCTCCATCCTGGGCTGGAAGCCGGCGAACTCGCAGGACAGGACCACCACGTCGTGGCAGGGGTTTCCGGGGTACGGCCCGATCCACGCGTCCTTCTCCAGGTCCGCGATCGCCACCTGGTCCCGGTCGGCCAGCCGGTGCCCGACCGGCAGCACCGCGTCGAACGGCTCGGAGTACAGCGGCACCCGGGTCAGCCGCCGGTCGTCCTCGTCCGGGGCGCCCCGGTACTCGACGGCGACCGCCACGTCGACCTGCCGGTCGAGCACCATCGGCACGCTGGCGTCGCCCTCGGCGTCCTGGACCCGGACCCGGATGCCGGGCGCGGTGCGTGACAGCGCGGCGATCGCGGGGGCGAGGACCAGGCCGATGCCGGTGGCGAACGCGGCGACGGTGACCGTACCCGCGTCGCCCGCGCTGTAGGCGGCGAGCTCCGCCTCGGCCCGTTCCAGCTGGGCCAGCACCGCGTTGGTGTGGGTCAGCAGGATCTCACCGGCGGCGGTGAGCCGGGCGCCGCGCGCGCCGCGTTCGACCAGCCGGTGCCCGGTCTCCTGCTCCAGCGCGGCGAGCTGCTGGGAGACGGCGGAGGGGGTGAGATACAGCGCGGCGGCCGCGGCGGTCACCGTGCGGTGGTCGGCCACCGCACGGAGGATGCGCAGCCGCCGTGAATCGATCATGTGCCCATTGTCCCAGGTCACGGCGGGAACCCTCGCCCGGCCGGGGTTCCCGGCCGGGCTCCGGGTGCTACTCCCCCAGCGCGGCCCGCGCGTCGACGAACGCGTCGACGGCGCGGTTCACGTCGGCCGTGGAGTGCGCGGCGGAGAGCTGGACGCGGATGCGGGCCGCGCCCTGCGGGACGACCGGGTAGGAGAACCCGATCACGTACACACCGCGCTCCAGGAGGAGTTCCGCCATCCGGCCTGCCTTCGCCGCGTCCCCGATCATGACGGGGGCGATGGCGTGGTCGCCGGGCAGGATGTCGAAGCCCTCCTCGGTCATCCGGGTACGGAAGAGCGCGGTGTTGGCGTTGAGCTGCTCGCGCAGGTCGCCGGCGGCCTCCAGCAGGTCGAGGACCTTGAGCGAGGCGGCCGCGATGACCGGGGCGAGGGAGTTGGAGAAGAGGTACGGGCGGGAGCGCTGGCGCAGCAGCGCGACGATCTCGGCGCGGGCCGCGACATAGCCGCCGGACGCACCGCCGAGCGCCTTGCCGAGGGTGCCGGTGATGATGTCGACCCGGTCCATCACCTCGTGCAGCTCGGGCGTGCCGCGGCCGCCGGGTCCGACGAAGCCGACGGCGTGCGAGTCGTCGACCATGACCATGGCGTCGTAGCGCTCGGCCAGGTCGCAGATCTCGCGCAGCGGCGCGACGTACCCGTCCATGGAGAACACGCCGTCGGTGACGACGAGCCTGCGCCGGGCGCCGGAGGCCTCCTTGAGCTGCTTCTCCAGGTCGTCCATGTCGCGGTTGGCGTAGCGGAACCGCTTGGCCTTGGAGAGGCGGATGCCGTCGATGATGGAGGCGTGGTTGAGGGCGTCGGAGATGACCGCGTCCTCGGGGCCGAGGACGGTCTCGAAGACACCGCCGTTGGCGTCGAAGCAGGAGGAGTAGAGGATCGTGTCCTCCTGGCCGAGGAACGTGGAGAGCCGCTGCTCCAGTTCCTTGTGGACCTCCTGGGTGCCGCAGATGAAGCGGACCGAGGCCATGCCGTAGCCCCAGCGGTCCAGCGCCTGGTGGGCGGCGGCGATCACGTCGGGGTGGTCGGCGAGGCCCAGGTAGTTGTTGGCGCAGAAGTTGAGCACCTCACCGGGGCGGCCGCCTGCGGTGACGGCGACCGACGCGGACTGCGGGGTGCCGATCACGCGCTCGGGCTTGTGCAGTCCGGCGGCCTCGATCTCTTCGAGGGTGGTGCGCATGTCGTCGCGTACGGAGTCGAACATGAGGGGTGTCTCCCAGCTGTCTACGGTGGCGTCGGCCACGAGGGCGTCGGGTCAGGAGGTCCAGTCGAGGATGACCTTGCCGCCGCGGCCGCTCGCCGCGTCGTCGAAGGCCGCCTCGAAGTCGCGGTAGCCGTACCGGCCGGTGATCACGGGGGCGAGGTCGAGGCCGCCCTCCAGCAGTACGGACATGGCGTACCAGGTCTCGTACATCTCGCGGCCGTAGATGCCCTTGACGGTGATCATCGAGGTCACGATGCGCGCCCAGTCGACGGCGAACTCCTCGGACGGCAGTCCGAGCATGGCGATCCGGCCGCCGTGCGTCATGTTCGCGATCATGTCGCGCATCGCCTCGGGCCGGCCGGACATCTCCAGGCCGATGTCGAAGCCCTCGCGCAGTCCGAGGTGCTTCTGGCCGTCGGCGATGGTCTCACCGGCGACGTTCAGGGCGAGGCTGACGCCGACCTTCCGGGCCAGTTCGAGGCGGGCCTCGCTGACGTCGGTGATGACGACGTTGCGGGCGCCCGCGTGCTTGGCTACGGCGGCGGCCATGATGCCGATCGGTCCGGCGCCGGTGATCAGTACGTCCTCGCCGACCAGCGGGAACGACAGCGCGGTGTGCACGGCGTTGCCGAACGGGTCGAAGATCGCGGCGACGTCGAGGTCGACGGGGACCCGGTGCACCCAGACGTTGGAGGCGGGCAGCGCGACGTACTCGGCGAACGCCCCGTCCCGGCCGACGCCGAGCCCGAGCGTGGAGCGGCACAGGTGGCGGCGGCCGGCCAGGCAGTTGCGGCACTTGCCGCACACCAGGTGGCCCTCGCCGCTGACCAGGTCGCCGACATTGATGTCGACGACGTCGGCGCCGGTCTCCGCGACCTCGCCGACGAACTCGTGGCCGAGGACGAGCGGGGTGCGTACGGCCTGCTGGGCCCAGCCGTCGTAGTTGCGGATGTGCAGGTCGGTGCCGCAGATGCCGGTGCGGAGCACCTTGATCAGTACGTCCGAGGGGCCGATCTCCGGCTCCGGCACGTCCATCAGCCAGAGTCCCGGCTCGGCCTTCTGCTTCACGAGTGCCTTCACGGCTGTGGCTCCCTGCGCTGGTGCGGCGTTGAGTACCCCGGGCCGGGGGCTCACCTGAACGAAGCCTGCGGCCCGGGGAAGATCGAGAGGGACGGGACACATCGGCAGCGCGCGTCGATCGGCTGCCGCGCACCATCCTCGGCCGTCACGGAGAAATCTGCCGCACCCCGCGCCACAGGTCCATCGAGGTTTTCTTAAGCGCGCCCGAAGATCCGCTTCAGGCCCTCACGCCGGGAACTCGCTTTCAGACCTTCGTGTACGGCCCCAGGAAGCGGGCCCGGCCGTCCTCGACCCGGTAGAGGAAGATCCCGTTCTTGTACCGCACCCGTCGGACGGCGTCGAAGGACAGCGTCCGGGTGATGCCCGGGTGGGTGGTCAGGAAGAGGCGCTGCGTCATGCCTTCGCGCTCCGCCCCGGTGGCGCTGGTGGTGCGGGCCGCGCGGGCGATCAGCCCGACCGCGTCGTACGCCTCGGCGGCCCAGCGGGCGGGTGCGGTGCCGAAGCGCTTCCGGTACGCGGCGGTGAACGCCTTCGCGGCCGGGACCGCCGCCGGGTCGCTGTACGCCTGGGCGAACACCCATCCCTCGGAGGCCTTCCGGGCACCGCTGAGGAAGGCGGGCGCCAGGACCGGCCCCGTGGACACGCGGGTTCCGGTGAACCCGGCGGCCGCCAGGGCGGCGGCGCAGCGGGCGCCCCGGGCAGGGGACGTCGAGGCGAGGACGACGGCGTCCGCGCCCCCGGCGACCACCGCGCGGGCCACCGGGCCGAAGTCGTCGGTTTCCGCGGCGACCGGGTGCACGGTCACCGTCGCGCCCTCGGGCGGGGTGTCCCGGAAGGTGCTCGCGATGGCCCAGGCGCCCTCGGGGTCGGCACCGTCCTCCACGATCGCCGGCCGCCGGGCCGGGCGGACCTGGGACAGGTAGCGCAGGATGCCGATGGCCAGTGCGTCGTCGAAGGGGCGGAGCACACAGAGCGTCTTGACCGCCGCCGGCTCGGCGGTGGTGGACCGGGCCGAAACGACGGTCTGGGCGAGGTCGGTCCGCTCGTAGCGCTCGACGACGGCTTCGGTGACGACGTTCCCGGTGGGGCCGACGACGGCCAGCACCTTCGGGTCGGCGGCCAGCCGGTCGGCGACGCGCAGGGCGCGGGCTGGGTTCCCGGCGTCGTCCTCGGCGCGCAGGGCGATCCGGAAGGTGATGCCGGCGCGGGCGTTGTGGTCGTCGACGGCAAGCTGCATGCCGCGCCGGTGCGCCAGGCCGACCGCCCGGCCGGGGCCGGTCAGGTCGGCGTGCAGGCCGATGGTGTGGACGGGGACGGGGAGCGCGAGGGCGGTGGCGGAGCGTTCGGCGATCAGGGCGGACAGCCCCGGCGGTGCCCAGGAGGGGGCGGGGGCGTGCCCGGTGCCGCCGAGCCGTTCCTCGACCTGGCGTGCGGTGGGCCGGTCCGCCGGGTCCTTGGCGAGGCAGGCCTCGACGAGCGGGAACAGTTCGGGCGGCAGGCCACGCAGATCCGGTGGCTCGTGCACGGTGCGGAACAGCACGGCCGCGGCCCCGTCGTCCCCGAAAGGGCGCCGCCCGGTCGCCGCGTACGCCAGGACGCAGCCCAGCGAGAAGATGTCGCAGGCCGGTCCGAGCGGTCCCGCCGACGCCTGTTCGGGGGCGAGGTAGCCGGGGGTGCCGATCACCGCGTCGGTCGCGGTGAGGGCGGTGGCGCCCTCGTGGCGCGCGATGCCGAAGTCGATGAGCCGGGGCCCGTCGAGTGCGAGGAGGATGTTGCCGGGCTTGACGTCGCGGTGGACGAGACCGGCCCCGTGCACGGCGACGAGGGCGCCGGCCAGCCGGGCGCCGAGGGCTCGGACGGCCGTGACCGGCAACGGCCCCTCGGCGGCGACGACCTCGGCCAGCGAGGGGCCGGGGACGAACCCGGTGGCGAGCCAGGGTTCTCGGGCCTCGGCGTCGGCGCCCGTCACCGGGACCACCCAGGGCCCGGTGACCCGGCGGGCGGCCTCGGCCTCACGCCGGAACCTGGCCCGGAAGCCGGGGTCGGTGGCGTGCTCGGCGCGGATCACCTTCACCGCAGCCAGCGCCCCGCCGGGGGAACGGGCCAGGTAGACCACGCCCATGCCGCCCGCGCCGAGCCGCACCAGGGTCCGGTACTCGCCGACGGTCCGGGGGTCGTCCGGGGTGAGCGGTCGCATGCCCGGTCAGTTCTCGGTCTGGGGGGCCGGGCCGAGGTAGCGGAACGCGCCGTCGCGGACTCCGTAGAGGTAGGCGGTCATCCCCTTGAGCCGGTTGTCCTTGCCGAAGGCGTAGTCGCGGGAGACGCCCTGGTACGAGGAGGCGGCGATCTTCGCGACGAGGGCGGCCCGGGCGGGTGGCCGGTTCTTCCGGGCGAGGGCGGTGACGGCGGCGAGGACCAGCCCGGCCGCGTCGTACGCCTCGGCGGCCCAGGGGGCGGGGGCGCCGCCGTACTTCTTGCGGTGCGCCGCGGTGAACTCCTTCGCGGCGGGGACGGTCTCGGCGACACAGGGCGAGACGAACTCCCAGCCCTCGGCGGCGTCCCCGGCGTCCTTCAGGAAGCGGGCGCCCATGACGGTGTGCATCGCCATGCGGGGGCCCTTGTACGGGGTGGCGGCGAGCGCCCGCGCGGCGCGGGCGGCCCCGGCCCGGTCCCCGGCGTGGAAGAAGGCGTCGCTGCGGTGTGCGAGCAGGTCGGCGACGACCGGGGCGAGGTCACGGGTACCGGCGGGCACCACGCGCGGGTAGGTGGTCCCGTCGGTGGTGTCGACGACGATCCGATTCAGAAGGTAGCTCGCCAGGTACGCGGACTGGCCGCCCGCCCGGTCGAGGAGCACGCCGAGCCGTTGCACGTCGGGCCGGAGCACCAGCCGGTTGCGGATCGGGTACGCCAGCGCGGCGTCGGAGGGGACTGCCTGGAAGAAGGACCTCATGGATCGTACGGCGAAGGTGAGTTGCTGGGACGACACGGTGACGAGCGGCAGCATCGCCTCGTCGTAGGTTCCGAGCACCGCGGTGGTGACGGGTTCGTCGGTGGGGCCGACGACGGCGAGCACGTCGCGGTCCCGGGTGAACCGCTCGGCGGCGCGCTTGCCCTCGGCGGTCGTGCCCCGGTCGTCGATCACCTTCACCCGCAGCGTGAACGGCTTGTCCGTATGGGAGTTGAACCGGTCGACGGCGAGCCGCACTCCGCGTTCCTGGGCCCGTCCGACAGCCGCCCGGGGCCCGGACAGGTCGGCCTGCACGCCAATGGCCCAGGTCCGGGGGCCGGCCCCGCCGGAGCCGGCGGTGTCGTCGTCGCGCAGCCACTCGCGCACGGCGAAGGCACCGCCGCCCGCGACGGCCACCGCTCCGGCGCCAGCGAGGAGGAGCAGCCCGCGCCGGGCCGGGGCGGGGGCTCGGGCCCCGGGGTCTTCGGCGACCGTGGCGTCGATGCCGGGCAGGGCCAGGAGCGCGGCGGACCGGTCGGCGATCAGCCGTACGACGGCCTCGGGAAGCCAGTCGATCGAACCGTCCGGGGCGTCCTCGGTGATCCGTCCGTCGAGTGCGGCGGCGGTGGGGCGGGCGGCCGGGTCCTTGTCGAGCAGGGCGCCGAGCAGTGCGCGCAGTTCGGGGTCGTCGATACCGTCGAGATCGGGCGCCCCGTGGACGGTGCGGTAGAGCAGGGCGTCCAGGGCCCCGCTGCCGAAGGGCGGTCGCCCGGTCGCGGCGTACGCGAGGAGGCAGCCCAGCGAGAAGACGTCACCGGCGGGCCCGACGGCGGCGGCGCCCTCGGTGGCCTGTTCGGGCGCGACGAAGCCGGGGGTTCCGACCACCATGTCCGTGGCGGTCAGCGCGGTGGCGTCGGTGACCCGTGCGACGCCGAAGTCGATCAGCCGCGGCCCGTCGGCGCCCAGCAGGACGTTGCCGGGTTTGACGTCGCGGTGGACGAGCCCGGCCGCGTGCACCGCTGCCAGGGCGCGGGCCAGCAGCCGGCCGAGGACCCGGACGCTCCGTGCGGGCAGCGGGCCGCACCGGGCGACCGCCTCGGACAGTGCGGGGCCGGGTACGAACTCGGTGGCCAGCCAGGGGCGTTCTTCCTCCGTGCCGGAGCCGGTCACCCGTACCGCCCAGGGGCTGTCCACCCGGCGCGCGGCCTCGGCCTCCCGGCGGAAGCGGACCCGGAAGTCGGCGTCGCCGGCGTGTTCGGGCAGGATCACCTTGACGGCGGCCAGCGCCCCGTCGGCGGTCCGGCCGAGGTAGACGGCGCCCATGCCACCGGCGCCGAGGCGCCCCAGCAGCCGGTGTCCGCCGATCCATGACGGGTCCGAGGCCCGCAGCTCCTCCATGCGCCCTCAGCCCTTCTTCTTCCCGACGGCCTCGTGCAGCCGTATCAGCATGGTGCTCTGCGCCTGGACGCCGAGGTCGTCGATCTCGGTGTCCGTCCACCCCTTGGCGCCCTTGGCGGTCACGGCGAAGGTGAACCGGAGGATCTGGTCCTGCTCCCAGAAGTACGGGTGGGGGCCGCCGAGTTCGGTGCTGCGGTACTCGCCGGATTCCATCAGCGAGTCCTCGGAGTTGATCTGGTTGGCCTCGCCCCGGCCCAGGGCTCCCGCGCCGAGTCCGCCGATGAACTCGCCCTGGCGCAACTGCTGCGTCGGGCAGCGCATCGACTCCTCGATCGATTCGGCCATCTCCCACCGCGCGCCGTCGTCCGTGCGGTGGACGGTCACGATCGCGGCCAGCCGCAGCGGCCCCTTGCCCTTGGCGGCGGGCACCTCGAAGGAGCGGGTGAGGGTGGCGAGGATCCCGCGGCCCGGATCGCCCTGCTGCCATACGCAGTCGTCGTCAAGCACCGGCCAGGAGTCCGGGCCGCTCTCGTACGGGGTGCGTGCGACGACCCCGGGGCCGAAGCTCTCGGGATCCGCGATGACCTGGTCGATGAGGTCGAGGGCGGCTTTCCGCGTGGTGGGCAGCCGTGCCGGGTCGGCGTCGATGACGGGCTCGCCCGTGGCGTCGGGGTTCTCTCTTCCGGTGGCGGCCGGGGAGGCGCCCGGCCGCTTCTTCGCCGCGTCCCCGTCCCCTCCACCGCCCCCGCCGCACGCGGTCACCAGCAGCAGTGGTACCGCCGCCAGGACTCCGTACCCGCGCCACCCGCGTATCGGCCCGCCGCGCACCACGATCGACCACCCCCCGTATCCCCGAAGTCGTGTCGATCCTATGAGTACGGAAGGAGGGCTGCCGGTTCCCGGGGAAACCATTGCGCCATCAGGACGTCCGGGATTCCCAGACGAACGCCGCTATCAGCGATGAATCGACAAGTGGGTTGATTCCCAACGGAGTTGTCGTCACCGATAGCGGCATACGGAGGCGCTGTCCGGGCTACTTCCCCTCGGGCTCCGGGTCGGTGGACAGCCGGGCGTGCAGGTGCTCGTCGTGGTACTTGCCGTCGCCGAAGCGGTGGGAGTCGCGCAGGGTGCCCTCGGGGAGGTAGCCGCAGCGGTCGGCCACCCGGCAGGACGCCTCGTTGCCGACGGCGTGGGCGATCTCGATGCGGCGGACGTCGGCCGTCGCGAAGCCCCAGCTCGTCACCGCCCGGGTTCCCCGGGTCGCCAGGCCCCGCCCGCGGGCGGCCGGCAGCAGCCAGTAGCCGATCATCGCCAGCCCGTCCTCGCGGTCGACCCAGCGCAGGTTGACTCCGCCCAGCAGGGTGCCGTCGGTGGCGTCCAGGGCGGCGAAGGGGGCGGCCGCGCCGCGTTCCCACACTCCGTCGCGCGCCTCCACCCATGCGCGGGCCGCGTCCCGGTCAGTGATCGCGATGGGGTTCCAGAGGGCGATGTCCGGGTCCGTCCCGGCGGCCACCAGGCCGTCCAGTACGGCTTCCGATCCGGCTTCCTCCCGGGCCCAGGGGCGCAGCACCACGTCTCCCAGATCCAGGGTGGTGCGGACGAAGGACTTGCGGTCGACGGGGCCGGGGTTCTGGGCGGCCTGCGGGGAGGAAGAAGTGCTCATGGCACCCTTTGTAATGGAACGGCAAAGCTTTGACCAGCGTTTTTCTCTGGACCGGCGGTGCGTCCCGGGCGACACCGCGCCGCACACCGAAGTCGGCACCGGTGCGCGGCGCGGCGGGCCCCACGGGTCACGTGCCGGACGGCGGAGTCAGGAAGAAGCCAGCTCCGTGACGTTGTCGGCCTCCAGCACCCACGTCGCGCTCAGGCCGCCCTCCTTGACCCGTGCTTCGCCGTCTCCCTTGACCACGCCGATGCGGTTGCCGGACAGGGCGATCTGAATGGCCTGGTTGTACTCGTGGACCCAGGTGGCGCTGAGGCCGCCCTCCTTCACGTGGGCCTCGCCGTTGTCCTTCAGGATGCCGATGCGGTTGCCCGACAGTTCGAGCTGGATGACGTCGTCGGCCTCGCGCACCCAGGAGGCGCTGAGACCGCCCTCCTTCACCCAGGCGACACCGTTGCCGACGAGGACGCCGATGCGGTTGCCGGCCAGGTCGATGCCGATGGCGTTGTCGGACTCGCGTACCCAGCTGGCGCCGAGACCGCCCTCCTTGACCCACGCGACCCCGTCACCGGTGACGACACCGATGCGGTTGCCCGACAGTTCGAGCTCCTTGACCTTGTCGGACTCCTTGACCCACGTCGCGCTCAGGCCGCCCTCCTTCACGTAGGCGCCACCGTTGTCCTTGAGGACGCCGATGCGGTTGCCGGACAGCGCGATCTGCTTGACGTCCGTGGCTTCCTTGACCCAGGTGGCGCTGAGGCCGCCCTCCTTCACCCACGCGACCCCGTCGCCGGTGACGACACCGATGCGGTTGCCGGAGAGAGTGATCTGCTTGACGTCGCCCGACTCCTTGACCCACGTGGCACTGAGGTCGCCCTCCTTGACGAAGGCGTCACCGTTGACACGCAGGGTGCCGATGCGGTTGCCGCCGTCGCCGGAGACCGTGCCGGGAACCGCGCCTGCCCGGGTCGTTCCGGCGAGACCGGCCAGGGCCAGCGCGGCGACCGCCGCGGCAAGTGTCCTGCGCTTCATTGGAACATCTCCTCAGTTCGGATGGCCCCTTGGATCCGTCGAGCGGAGCCGTCGGGGAATCGATCGGTCCGAAGACGACCAACGAGCGGCGGGGCGCCCGGTACCTGAGCCATTGAGGTGAGCCGGGCGCACTGGGCACGGTCCACCGCGCCCCCCGAAATGCGCCGTCAAGAACCGTGGTTGAGGAGGTTGTGACCTGCGGGAGTGATGGTGTGGAGCGCAGTGTTGTGATGCCGGGTGGTGCGGGTGAGGCCCGCGGCACGGAGGACGGTCGCGTGCTGGCTGGCGCCGGCCGGGGAGATACCGGCGTGGCGGGCGAGTTCGGTGGTGGTGCAGCCAGGACGGTCGGCAATGGTCCACAGCACCACGGCGCGGGTATGGCCGAGAAGGGCCGTCAGCGAGCCGGAAACGGTGAGGGTTCGCGCGGTGCCGATGCGGGACGGAAAGTGATCGGTGTCGCGGAGGCCGACGGGGTAGGTCAGCCACGGCTGGGGTTCGGCCCTGTCGTCCAGCGCGGGGTACACCGCCCCGAAGACCGAGGGATCAGGAGCAGGCCGCGCACAGAGCCTGTCCGGGATGTCGTTATTCGGGCCAGGTCAAATCACGTCGATCGCCGATGCGCCGCCCGGCCACTCTTGTCCGTGAGCGAGCACGAACTCGGTTCGGTTCATCCCTGGCCGTAGGCCGCCCGACCCGGATGCGGTCGGACGGCCGGGACAAGGGGGAGTCGGGGCCGTCCGGCCGTGTCCGTGTCGCTCCGAGACGGTTTCCGGCACCGCGTCGGGAACCCGCAACGCACACAAGAGATGAGGAACGCGTCATGCGTATCAGCCATGTCCTTGCCGGCACAGCAATGGGTGCCGCTCTGCTGCTCGGGGGAGTCGTCGCCCCCCGGCCCAGGCCGCCGCCGCACCCGCTGACTCCCGGAGCGCTTCCGCCACCGTGGCGGCGACCTGGCAGGAGACCGGCGAGTACTTCTCGGCGAAGCCCCGTTGCGACCAGCGGGCGTCGTACTACCTGGCCGCCTCGAACGTCTACGACTACAAGTGCAGGCCGAGCGGCAGCCTCTGGGCCGGCTGGGTCCTCGCCGACTGACGGACCCGGCTCCATCGGCGGGTGCGGGACAGGCGGTTGGCCCGTCCCGCACGATTCCAAGGCCGAGCAGGGCCCGCGGCTCGCGCTCTCCCCCACCGCCCGGACCGGCTTCGTCATGTACGCGGTGGGCACCGCGCGCGTCTGAGACACCGTGTCGTGCACCGGAGCGATTCCGGTGCGCGGCACGGCCGTTCGGCGTGGCGCGCGGGCGAGGCGCACGCCTTGATAGCGTCGCTCCCGCGATCGCGGTTTCCGCCTCCCGCCGGGGTCGTCGCCGTGCGTCGTACGGTCCGCCCCGAGGGGCACGGGGAGTTCTGCGGCAAGGACGAAGAGGGCCCGACGCATGAGTCTCGCGCAGTTGCACTACACCTCTGCTTCTGCTGCTTCCGCTGCCTCTGCGGACGACGACGGGGGCGGCAGCGGCGCGCACTTCACCGCTGTCGGCACAGGACTGCCCACGCAGGTGCTGGCCGAGGCCGAACAGCTCCTTCGCTACGATCCGCCCGCCGACGCCCCGCACCGGCCGACTCCCGACCAACTCCGTTCCCTCCCGGAGGCGTTCAGCTTCAGCGCACTGCCGGACGGCGGACACCTGCTGTCCCGCACGGTGGCGTACGCCGGTCACGGCACCCTCGGGTTCCACGCGCACGCGGTGCATCTGGAGGCCGGTACGCGACTGCCGGGCGATGCCCTGCCGATCACCGCCTGGCGGTCGCCGAACTGGGCCTCGACCCCGCCGGACGGCGGCACTCCCGAGCGGATATCCACGCTGCCCGCCTCCGCCGCCTTCGGCCCCGAGGCCCTGAACGACTTCGCGGTCTCCCGGAGTCCCTGGCTGGCGGCGGTCTTCGCCGACCTGCGCCGGGTGTGCGAGGACCCGTCGGCGGGACGCCTGGTGCTGGTGGAGCGGCACAGTGCGGATGTGGCCAGGTGGATCGCCCTCGCCTCGGCCGTGCTGCCGCCGGACGACGCGCACCGGCTGACGTTCACGACGTACACCCGCCGCCCGGCGCACTCCCCGCACCAGGTCGTCGGAGTACTGCCACAGGATGCCCCGCCACCGGAGGGCTCCAAGGGCTCGGGGACCGGGCCGCTGCGGGTGCGCGACTGCGCGGGCGCCCGGCCGGGCGGGCCGGTGGACGACGCCTGGGCCGAGACCTGCGCCAGGATCTGGCGGAACCGGTCCCCGGAGTTGTTCCGGGCGGCGGCCGAACTGCCCGGCGGGCCGTTCGCCGCCGGACCGCTCGCCGTGACAGCGCTCTGCGCGGGCGTTCCGCTCGGGGCGGCCGGGCGGGCTGCGGCGGCCGAGTGGGCGGCCGAGCGGCCGTACGCGCTGGACGAGGAACGCACCCACCGGCTCGCCGATGCCCTGACCGACCCCGACATCGATCGCACGCCTCATGAACTCGCCGCCGTGGCCCGGTTGTTGACCGCGCTCGATGGAAGGGCCCCGGCCGCCGTAACGGGCTCGCTCGGTGCCCTGCTGGTGACGGTGGCGGTCTACGGGGGTGATGTCTCCGTGGCTCCCCCGGGGCGCTCGGTCTTCGCCGAGCCGGGCGGGGAACGCGTCGCCGCGGCACTGGTCGAGGCCGTCGGCGACGATCTGCGCGCCGAACTGGCCTCCGGCGGGCCGGTCGTCCCGGACGGCTTGCCCGGGCGGAGCGTGGGGCGCACCGTGCAGTTGCTGAGGATCGCGCGGCTGCTCGACGTGGACTGCGCGGAGTTGCTCCCCGCCGTCGTGAGCCGGATGGCGCGGTCCTTGCTGGACGAAGGGGTGGGCGGCTTCGGGCCGGTGCTGCTCGACCTGTTGGACGAGCAGTTCGATGTCCGTACGGCGCTCCTCGGTGAGCTGGACCGGATCGCACCGCAGGACCCGCCGGCGACGGAGCGGTTGCTGGCCGGGGTCGCGCTGCCGTTCACCGGGGCCCAGGCGCTGCCGCATCTGCGGATGTGCGCGGCTGCGCCGGACGCCAGGGCCGGGGGCGGCGACGACCGGGGGAAGGTGTTGAACGCGGTGCTGCGGGCCGGTGGCATGTCACCGTTCACCGAGCCGCTGGTGCTGCGCACGGCGGTGGGTCTGGTCTGGGGCGACGACGTCCCCACGGTGGGCGAGGCCCGGCTGCTGCTGGCCGGGAGCACGTCCGACGCGCATCGTACGGCCGGTACGTGGTCCGTTCTCGTCGCGGCGGCGCTCGGTGCCTCCGCCGACGAACCGGAAGGCCCCGAGCTCGCCCATGACCTGTTGCGCGGGTTCCCGCAGGAGATCGACGCGCGGGCGCGCGGTGCGCTGCACCTCCTGGAGTTCGCGCGGGACCTCCGGTCGGGGGCGGCGGGGCCCGGCTGGGCGGAGCAGGCCCGGACGCTGTGTGCCGGGGCCGAACCGCTGGAGCCGGGCGTGCGCGAGCAGGCGTTCGGCGCCCTGGCCGGGCGGTTGCTCGACCCGGACCGGCCCGAGGCGGAGCTGTACGCGTTCGTCCACTGCGACGATCCGGACCTCATCGCGGCCTACGGCAGCGCCGCCCGCCGGGACGCGGTGCTCGCCCGGCTGCGCTCCGATCCGGCCTATGCCGCGGACTGCTTCACCGTCTGGAGTTCCCATCCGCACGCGGGCCGTGCCTGGAGCGAGACCCGGGCGGCGCTGCTGGAGGAGGTGCTGCGTCCGGTGGTGCGCGGGCTGTCCGCCGGCGAGGTGACGGCGGTGGAGGAGGCGGCCGAGCGGGCGGGCAGCAGCCGTACGGCGGAGGCGTTCCGGGCGTGGAACCGGCCGGACGGCTTCCGCAGACGGCTCGGCAACAGGCTGGCGGCACGGGTCCGGCGGTCATGAGAGGCCCTCTCGGCCCTTCCCGGACGGGACACGGAAGTCGTGACCCGTCCTGGGTGACCGGTACCGTGTGACATATCGATCTCGTGCGCTCCCGGCGGGCTGCGTGACACCCCCAGGAGGAACAGATGACGACGAACCGCGGACGCAAGGACGTCATCCGGGACCGGATGGCCGCGACCGGCGAGTCGTACAACGTCGCGGCCCGCAATCTGAAGGCCATGAAGGACATGGGTGCCACGCGCGAGGCCGTCCTCACCCAGCGCTGGCACCCCGCGGACACGCTCGACGTCCCGTGTCCCTGCGGCGGCACCTGCGAGCCCGGCGAGCGGTGCGAGCGCTGCCACGCGCTGCACCGGCACGTGGCGCGTTACCCGGGCAGCGTCACGGACGTGGAGACCTGGGCCGACCGGTACGACTGCATGGGCTGTGCGTCCTCGTACATCCTGACCGTGGTGCTGCACGGACGGCCGTGGGGTGTCGCCGAGACGGTGGTCCGGGGCGGATCCGCGGAGCCGGTCGTGCGGGCCCGGGTGTTCCCGGGAGTCGCCCATCCGCTGCTGAAGCCGGAGAGCGCCGAGGACGAGGGCTGACGGCCGACGGCCGCCCCCGGCGCGGAGCACTGCGTCACAGCACAACGTCACATCACCGCGTCGCAGCTCTGCCTCGCGACACCGCGTCACAGCCCTGCCTCACAGCACCACGTCACATCACCACGTCACAGCCCTGCCTCACAGCACGGCCCGCACGACGGCCGCTCCCGCCGCGACGGCGAGGACCGCGGCCGCGGCGATCAGGAACCGGGGGTTGCCGAGGTTGACCGTCCAGCCGATGCCGACCCGCTTGGGCACCATTACCGCGGGGTCGTCGGCATTGACGTAGACGGTGCCGGCGCCCCGCCAGAAGCGGTCGTCGTCACGCGGGACCAGACCGGTGTCCTCCTCGCCCGCGGGCGCCCGCAGCCTGCTGCCGGCCGGCCCCACGCGCAGGGTGAGGCAGACGACCAGGGCGAGCACCGCGACGAGCGGCACGCCGGTGACGGCCCAGGTCAGAGGCGTGGAGCGGGTATCGCTCCACATCAGCGCGGACAGCCCGAGCAGCATGAGGTTCAGCAGTGCGGCGATGCCCATCATGGAGCGGGCCGTGAAGACGAGGTAGCGGCGATACCGGGCGGCGGCGGCCGCGGGGCGTGCCACATCGAGGTCGGCGCGGGCGCGCAGCAGTCCGGCGACCACGGCGGCGACGACGAGGGTGAGCAGCACCTGGCACAGGACGAGGCCGAAGGCCGTCCACACGGTGGTCGGGTAGGACTCGTAGACCGTGCCGCCGGCCGAGCGCCGGGGCATCGAGATGCGGTCGGGCAGACCGGGGTAGACGATGACGCCGGCGGCGACGCTGACGGCGATCACGACGAGCGCGGGGACGGTCCAGTACCAGGGGAAGCGGACCGGGTCGGTGCGCAGTGAGGTGTCCATGACGGCGCCCTGCCGGGTGTCTTCGTACCAGCCGCCGTCCGCCTTCGCGCGGGCTATGCCGCGATGGGCCCGTACCCACAGGGCGGCGGCGAAGGCGCAGAGCAGCAGGGAGCCGACGGCTCCGGCGGTGAGGGTGCCGAGGGCCGCGCCGAGCGCCGAGGCGAGCACGGTGACGACCGCCGCGGCGACGAGGATCGCGCCGCGGTAGTGGTGGCGCTGTTCCTCGACGGCGGCGGCGCGCGCCTTGTCCGGCGGTACACGTACGCCGAAGGGGACGGCGGCGGGATTGAGGAGCGGGCTGGGGGCGGCGTACAGGACGGCGCTCAGCAGCACGAGCATGCCGAAGTTGAGAGCTGCGTCGACCAGCAAGGTGTTCACCTGTCCGTTCATGTCACTTCACTGATTCCGGCGGGGCGGGGTGTCGCGCCGGGATCCGGCGCGGTCTTCCGAATCCGCGAGCTGCTTCTCGGGGCGGTCCCACGGGTCAGGGCGTCTCGTCCGGCCGCCCGGGGAAGCCGTCCAGGACCGTGTCGACATGGCGTGTCACCTCCTGCCTCGGGATCCCGCGGACATCCAGCTCGGCCAGGAGGGTGCGCATGCGCGCCTCCCAGTCGACACCGGCCCGCAGTTCGTCCGACGGCTGTTTGACGTCGGACCGGACCGCCGCGCCGCTCTTGCGGTTGACGCGGATGATCCCTTCGCGTCGTAGCAGGTCATAGGCCTTGTTGACGGTGTGGAAGTTGATCGCCAGATCGACGGCCAGCTGCCTGGTGGACGGGAGTCCGGCACCGGGCGCCAGAGCGCCTTCCGCGATGGCTTCCACCACCCGGTCCCGGATCTGCTGATAGATCGGCACCTCGCTGTCGAGGTCGAGCACTAGGTACACACCCCAATCCTATCTGCTATACATCTAATAGAACAGACGCTCATGGCGGATGTGGCAGGCGCGGCGACTGCGCGACTGCCCAGGGGCCCCACCCGGGCCCCCGAAGGAGGGGGAATCCCATGGCACTGATGAACATCTCCGACACCGGCCTCACCATCGATTTCAGCGGTCGCGAGCGCACCTGGACCCGGCGCGGCTCCCTGACCGTCCCGCTCGCCGCGGTCCGCCGGGTGACCGTCGTCGACAACCCCCTGCGCGCCGCCCACGGCACCCGCAAGGGTCTGCACGCCGCCGGGATCGCCAAGATCGGCGTATGGGGACTGGTCGTCGGCCCTCGTCAGCTCGTGGCCGCCTACCGGGGCCGGCCGGGACTGCGCGTGGAACTGGACCGCGCCGCCGCCGGCGGCGACTTCGACGAGCTGGTCCTCTCGCTCGACGAGGCACCGCAGGCCGCGCGGCTGATCGAGCAGCGGGTGGGGGGCCGGCGATGAGCGGACGGCCGCAGGGCCCGCACCTGGAGATCAGCGGGCTGACCAAGCGATACGGCGCGGTCCGGGCCGTCGACGACCTGAGCTTCACCGTGCGGCCGGGCGTCGTGACGGGCTTCCTCGGCCCCAACGGCGCGGGCAAGAGCACGACGATGCGGATGATCCTCGGCCTGGTGGCCCCCACCTCCGGCACCGCCACCATCGGCGGCAGGCGGTACGTGGACCTGCCCAGGCCCTCCGCCACCGTGGGCGCCGTACTCGACGCCTCCGCGGTCCACCCCGGCCATTCGGCACGGGACCATCTGCACATCTACCGCACCATGGGCGGCCATCCGGCCGAACGGGTCGACCGGTTGCTGACCCGGCTGGGACTCGCCGAGGTGGCGGACCGCCCGACCCGCACCTTCTCCACGGGCATGCGGCAACGGCTCTCGCTCGCCACCGCGCTGCTGGGCGACCCGCGGGTGCTGCTGCTGGACGAGCCGGGCAACGGGCTCGATCCGGAAGGCGTCGCCTGGCTGCGCGCCCTGCTGCGCGGACTGGCCGCCGAGGGGCGCACCGTGCTGGTCTCCAGCCATGTGCTGAGCGAGATGCAGCAGACCGTCGAGGACGTCGTCGTGATCCGCAGGGGCCGGCTGGTGGCGGCGGGCCCCCTGGCGGAGATCGGGCGGACGTCGCCGGGCACGGTGCTGGTCCGCTCCCCGGACGCGGCGGAGCTGCGCGCCGCACTGCTGCGCGGCACCACGCGGGACGGGACGGCGGACCGGGTGGACCTCATGGCGGACGGAAGCCTGCGCGTGTACGGGATGACGGACGGCGCCGTCGCCGATCTGGCCGCCGCCGAACGGCTGCGGGTCCACGGGCTGACCGCCGAGACCGGCCTGGAGCAGCTCTTCCTCCGGCTGGCGGGGGACGACGGAGCGGACGGCCACGACCGGCCGCGGGCAGCGACGGACGAGAAGGCGGCACGGTGATGAACGCACTGGTCAAGGCGGAGTTCCGGCGGCTGACCGCCACCCGACTCCCACTGTGGGCGCTCCTGGCGGCCGTGGTCCTCGGCGGCGGCATGGTGGGCGTCATGACGCTGGTCGGCCCGGAGAACTTCGATCCGCCCGCGCCCGGCCTGGACACCGAGGCCGGCGTCCGCTCCGTGCTCGGGATGCTGAGCTTCACGGTTTTCCTGCCGGCCGCGCTCGGCACCCTGGCGATGACGTCGGAGTACCGCCACCGCACCGCCACGTACACCTTTCTGCACGTCCCGCGGCGCGGTCGGGTGCTGAGCGCCAAGCTCGTCGTGTACGGCGTCGCGGGTCTGCTGTACGGGCTGGTGCTCACCGGCACCGCGGCGGCCGCCTTCTTCGGAGGCGTGGCGGTGCGCGGGGTGACGCCGGGCACGGACACCGGCGAGGTGCTGGGGCTGCTCGCCCGGCCGGCGGTGGCGATGGCGGTGTACACCCTGCTGGGCGTGGCCGCCGGGGCGCTGATCCGGCATCAGGTCGCGGCGCTGGCCGTCGTCGTCGGCTATCTGTACGCGGGCGAGTACCTGCTGATGATGATCCCGGGCGTCAAGCTGCTCTACCCGCTGCTGCCCGGCGGCGCCACGGCGTCCCTGACCGGCTTCAGCTATGTGGCGGACACGATGGCCGCCGAGCTGGCGACCGGCCCGGTGCCGCTGCTCTCCCCCGTCGGCGGCGCGCTGCTGCTCGCCGGGTACGCGCTGGTCGCTGCGTTCGTCGCGGTCCTGGTGCCGATGCGCAGGGACGTGCACTGACCCCGCCGTTCCTGCCTGTCTCAGCCCTCGTCCGGGGCCAGCCGCAGCGAGATCGAGTTGATGCAGTACCGCTGGTCCGTGGGGGTGGGGTAGCCCTCGCCCTCGAAGACATGGCCGAGGTGCGATCCGCAGCGTGCGCAGCGGACCTCCGTGCGGACCATGCCGTGGCTGCGGTCCTGGATCAGTTCGACCGCGTCACTGTCCTTCGGGTCGTAGAAGGACGGCCAGCCGCAGTGCGACTCGAACTTGGTGTCCGAGCGGAACAGGTCGGCGCCGCAGGCGCGGCAGGAGTAGACGCCTGTGGTCCTGGTGTCGGTGTATTCGCCGACGAAGGCGGGTTCGGTGCCGGCCTGGCGCAGGACCGCGTACTCGGCCGGGGTCAGCTCCGCCCGCCACTGCTCGTCCGGCTTCTCGATGTCGTACGACACGTCGCTCCCTCAGCTCGACAGGTGGTCCAGGATCTGCGGGCCGAGGTCGGTGACGTCGCCCGCTCCCATGGTGAGAACGAGATCGCCGGGCTTCGCCATTCCCGCGACGGTCCCGGGGACCGCGGCCTTGTCGTGGACGGCGGTGACATCGGCACCCGCGGCCCGTGCGGCGTCGATGATCAGGTCGCTGGTGATGCCGGGGATCGGGTCCTCGCGGGCCGGGTAGATGTCCAGCACCACGGAGGCGTCGGCCAGCGCGAGGGCCTGGCCCATCTCGGTGCCCAGCTCCTGGGTGCGGGAGAAGAGGTGGGGCTGGAAGACGACCAGGAGGCGGGCCTCCGACGCGGCGCCGCGCATCGCTTCGAGGTCCGCGGTCATCTCGGTGGGGTGGTGCGCGTACGAGTCGATGACCTGCACGCCCGCCGCCTCGCCCTTGAGCTGGAGGCGGCGCTTGACCCCGGTGTACTTGCCGAGGGCCGAGGCCAGGTTGTGCGCCGGGACGCCGAGGGCGACACCGGCGGCGAGGGCCGCCACCGCGTTGAGGGCGTAGTGGCGGCCGGGCACGGACACCGTGAACGTGAGGTACTTGCCGTTCAGGACGACCGTGACCTCGCTGGTCAGTCCGCGCGGGGTGATCCTGTGGACGCGGACGTCGGCGGCCTCGGACTCGCCATAGGTGACGACGTTCAGCGAGGAGAGGGACCGGACCCGCGCCGTCAGCTCGACGGCGCCGGCCTGGTCGGCGGAGATCACCAGGGTGCCGCCGGGGACGATCTTGCCGGCGAACGCCTCGAACGACTCGTAGATCTCGTCCATCGAGGCGTAGTTCGCGTGGTGGTCCAGCTCGACGTTGAGGACGATCGCGACCTCGGGGTCGTACTTCTGGAAGCTGCGGTCGCTCTCGTCCGCCTCGGCGACGAAGATCGCGCCCTCGCCGTGCGCCGCGTTGGTGCCGGGGCCGGCGAGGTCGCCCCCGATGGCGTACGACGGGCCGAGGTCCAGCTCGGTCAGGGCGACGGCCAGCATCGACGTGGTGGTCGTCTTGCCGTGCGTACCGGCCACCGCGATGGCGCGCAGCCCGCCCATGAGCGAGGCGAGCGCGTCGGAGCGGTGGACGACGGGGACCGACAGCTCGGCGGCGCGCAGCAGCTCCGGGTTGTCGGCGCGGATGGCGCTGGAGACGACGACGCACGAGGCGTCGTCCGCCAGATGTCCGGCGGCGTGCCCGATGTGGACGGTCGCCCCCAGCGCCCGCAGTGCCTCGGCTGTACCCGACTCCTTGGCGTCACTGCCCGCGACCTTGGCGCCGCGCTGGGCGAGGATCTTCGCGATGCCCGACATCCCGGCGCCGCCGATGCCGATGAAGTGCGGCCGTTCCATGGCGGCAGGAATACCGGGTGCCATGCGTGTGTCTCCCAGAGGTCGATGCGGGTACCGGGGTCGGTACGAGGTGCCCGCCCAGCCTATTCGCTGTGCGCGAAGAGCTTGAGCACCGGTACGCCGACCTTGTGACGGGCCCTGGAGGCCCAGTCGCGGTGGAAGAACTCCTCGACGTAGTGCGGCGCGGTCAGCACGATGACCTCGTCCGCCTCCGCGTCGTCGACCACGGACTTCAGCAGGTCCAGGGGGTGGTCCTCGATCACCTGTCCGACCGCTTCGGACCCGGCCTGCCGGAGCGCCTCCAGGGACACTTCGAGCGCCAGTTCGGCGGGCTGTCTGGCGTTCTTGCCCTCCGGCTCCTCGCTCTCCCTGGCGGCTTCCTTGAGTTCGCCCATCGCCAGGTCGTCGATCGCCCGCAGCAGCACATCGGCCTGGTCACCGCGCGGCTGCATGAGCACGACGAAGGAGGTCTGCTCCTCCCCGTGCAGGGTGGTGACGAAGTCGACGTCCTCGGAGGTGAGGGGCTTCTCGATCATCAAAACGCTGGTGAACACCACGGGTGCCCTTCTGCTTCAGTGACCGTCGCCGATCACTGCTGAAACCATCCTTCCCCGTGCTCGCACGGGGTCTGCGAGAGTAATTGTGCCCACCGGAAGCTAACCGGAACGGCAAATTCCGCTGAATGTCAGCTCCGACGGTACCGAGTGAAGAGGAACCCGGCCTCTTCCAGCATCGATGTCAGGGCGAATCGTTTTGGCAAGGCCACCGACGGACCACCCGCGATCCGCTGCGCGTCCCCGGCGGTCATCATCGGCGAGAGGGTCAGACAGAGCTCGTCCAGCACCCCGGCGGCCACGAACTGACCCAGCATCCTGGGGCCGCCCTCGGTCAGCAGCCGCTTGAACCCCCGGTCCGCCAGTTCCCGAACGGCCCTGGCGGGGTCCACCCGGGAACCCTCCCCCGCGACCACCACCTCGGCGCCCGCCCGGCGCGCCTCCTCGATCCGGCCCGGCGGGGCCCCGGCGCCGGTCAGCACGAGGGTCGGGACGAGCGGCCGGGTGAAGAGCGGCAGGGAGAAGTCGAGGTCCAGGCTGCCGCTCACCACGGCGATCGCGGGGGCGGGCCCCTGCCCCGCCGCGGCCCGGCGGGCGGCGAACACCTCACGGGCCCTGGCCGGACGGTAGCCCTCCAGGCGTACCGTCTCCGCGCCGGCGAGGACCACGTCCGCCAGACCGCGCAGGGTGCCGAAGATCCGCATGTCGCTCTCGCAGGAGATCGGCTGCGAGCGGCCGTCGTGCTGGGCGGCCCCGTCGAGCGTCGAGACCATGTTGGCGCGCAGCCAGGGGCCGTCCTGCTCGGGGTAGGCGTAGGCGTCGGCCAGGGCGTCCGGACTCCACTCCCCCCCGTCGTCGGCCGGTGTCGGGTCGGTCACAGGGAAGAGGCGTCGCATGTCGTGCAGTCTGGCACGGCGCTTAAGGTTGAGAGTTGTGTCGTCCTCCACAGCCGTGCCGGGGCAGAGCCCCATAGCCGAAACGGCCCCCCTGTCCCTCTGCGCACTCGAACCCCGCGTTCCCGCCGACCGGCTGGTCGCCGAGATGGTGCCGCCGCCGCGCTTCGACTCCGTACGCTTCGATACGTACGACCCGGACCCGAACCAGCCGAGCCAGACCCGGGCGGTCGAGGTCCTGAGCGGCTTCGCGGCCGGACTCGGCGGGGCGCACGCCAGCGGCTCGGGCAAGCGCAAGTGGTTCAGCAGGAAGCCCGCGGCCCCGTCCGCGCCGCTCGGGGTCTACCTCGACGGCGGCTACGGCGTCGGCAAGACCCATCTGCTGGCCTCCCTCTGGCACGCCACCCCCGCCGCCCCGTCGCTGAAGGCGTTCGGCACCTTCGTCGAGCTGACGAACCTGGTCGGCGCGCTGGGCTTCCAGCAGACCGTGCAGACGCTGAGCGGGCACCGGCTGCTGTGCATCGACGAGTTCGAGCTGGACGACCCGGGCGACACCGTGCTGGTGTCGTCGCTGCTGAGCAGGCTGGTGGAGGCGGGGGTCGCGCTCGCCGCCACCTCCAACACGCTGCCCGGCAAGCTCGGCGAGGGCCGGTTCGCCGCGGCGGACTTCCTGCGGGAGATCCAGGGGCTGTCCGCGCACTTCCGCCCGCTGCGGATCGACGGGGAGGACTACCGCCACCGCGGGCTGCCCGAGGCGCCCCCGCCGTACTCCGAGGAGCAGGTCACCAGAGCGGCGTACGCCACCGAAGGGGCCAGTCTGGACGACTTCCCCTCACTGCTCGGCCATCTCGCCCGGGTCCACCCGAGCCGCTACGGCGCGCTGACGGACGGCCTGCGGGCGGTCTGCCTCACCGAGGTCCAGCCGGTCCCCGACCAGTCGACCGCGCTGCGCCTCGTCGTCCTCGCCGACCGGCTGTACGACCGGGAGGTCCCGGTGCTCGCCTCCGGGCTGCCGTTCGACCGGCTGTTCAGCGAAGAGATGCTGAACGGCGGGTACCGGAAGAAGTACTTCCGGGCGATCTCCCGGCTGACGGCGCTGGCGCGCGACGCGAAGGGGCTGGTGGCGCAGTAGGTTCGGGGACGTACCACCCCGAGGCGCCCCCGGGGCGCCCGTAGCGACCGCGCACACCGTTTGAAGGGATCCAGCATGGCTACCACCCGCCAGGCCCACACGGTCTGGGAAGGCAACCTGATCGAGGGCAAGGGTGTCGTCACCTTCGACTCCTCCGGCATCGGCGAGTTCGACGTCTCCTGGCCGTCCCGCGCGGAGAAGCCGAACGGCAAGACCTCTCCCGAGGAGCTCATCGCGGCGGCCCACTCCAGCTGCTTCTCGATGGCGCTGTCCCACGGACTGGCCTCGGCCGGCACCCCGTCGACCCAGCTGACCACCACGGCCGATGTCACCTTCCAGCCGGGCACCGGCATCACCGGCATCCACCTCACCGTCCGGGGCGAGGTGCCCGGCATCGACGAGGCGGACTTCGTCAAGGCCGCCGAGGACGCCAAGGCGAACTGCCCGGTCAGCCAGGCGCTGACGGGTACGACGATCACGCTCTCCGCCTCGCTGCTCTGATCACGGGGGCCACTCGGGGCCCGGGACACACCCGCGGCTCGGTGACCCGCATGGTTCCCGCGCGGCTGTGCGCGTGGTACACACATGCGGGTCACTTCTCCTGTCCGCCAGCAGGGAGTTGCCCCATGTCATCAGAGACATCACGACCGACCGCAGAAACGTCGCGCCCCGCCGCCACCCGCCGTCAGGTCCTGGCCGGCAGCGGCGCGGCCATCGCCTCGGTCGCCTTCACCGGAGCGTTCTCCGAACTCTTCGCGGGCACCGCGGCCGCCCGGGGACACGCCGGGTACGGCCCGCTGGTGCCGGACCCCGACGGGCTGCTCGATCTTCCCAGGGGCTTCCGCTACCGGGTGCTGTCCCGGGAGGGCGACCCGCTCCGCTCCGGCGAGGGCCCGGTCCCCAGCAACCACGACGGCATGGCCGCCTTCGCGGGCCGCCACGGACACGTCCGCCTGGTCCGCAACCACGAGAACCGCGTCACCGCGAAGCTCCAGGTCCCGGTCGTCGAGGGGCTCACCTACGACCCGATGGGCAAGGGCGGCTGTACGGCCCTGGAGCTGGACGGCCGCAACAACGTCCTCGGTGAGCGCGTCGCCATCGCCGGTACGGCGGTGAACTGCGCGGGTGGCCGCACCCCCTGGAACACCTGGCTGACCTGCGAGGAGACCGAGGACAGAGCGGGCACCAACGGCTACACCAAGGACCACGGCTTCATCTTCGAGGTGGACGGCGCCGATCCGCACCGCACGGGGGCCGTGCCGCTCACCGCGATGGGCCGCTTCCAGCACGAGGCCATCGCGATCGACCCGGCGAACGGGACCGTCTACGAGACGGAGGACGCGTTCGAGAAGCCGTTCGGGCTCTTCTACCGCTTCCTGCCGGACAAGCCGCTCGGCGGTACCGGCTCGCTGCGGGCCGGCGGCCGGCTGGAGGCCATGCGGGTGCCGGACGTCCCCGACCTCTCCGTGGTCCAGGAGACCGGCGCGAGCTTCGAGCGCGTCGAATGGGTTCCGGTACCGGATCCGCTGGCCGCCGGGACACCGATCCGGTTCCAGGACTTCGGCCCCAGGGGCATCACCCACGCGCAGAAGCTGGAGGGCTGCTACTGGGGCGGGTCCTCGGTCTACTTCGTCTCCAGCTTCGCGCACAGCGCGGAGGGGTCGGCCGCCGACCACTACGGCCAGGTGTGGCGGTACGAGCCGAAGCGGCGCCGTCTCACCCTCGTGATCGTCTTCGGCCCCGGCACCGACGTGCAACTGCCGGGCGAGTCCCCGGACAACATCACTCTCGCCGCCGACGGCGGGCTGATGGTGTGCGAGGACGGCGGCGGCGCACAGCATGTCTTCGGGCTGACGCGGCGCGGCGAGGTGTACGCGATGGCCCGGGGCCGGCAGAACATCGGGACGCCCGAGAAGCCGGAGTGGGGAGAGTTCGCCGGGGTCACCTTCGCGCCGGACGGCGGGACGATGTTCGTGAACTGCTACACGCCGGGGACCACGTTCGCGGTGACGGGGCCGTGGCGCTGACGCGCTGATCCGCCGACGTACCGGAGGGGGCGGGCGGCCGGTGCCCGCCCCCTTCGCGCCGCCCGGAGCGGGGTCCGTGTTCTGCACAGCGGAACAGCGGGCGGGAGGGCCGGAGGAACGCCCCGCGGGACGATGGAAGTTGGTCGAAGAAGCTGCGGCGGAACGGCATCGGTGGAGATAGGCTCCCGCCTGGTTCCGCGTGCCTCCGCGGGACCTGCCGCACCGGCAGGCAAGGAGGAAGCCCTTGTCCTCACCGGTGCACCGCATGTTCTCCACAGCCTCGAAACCAACCCCGATGGGACGTGAACAATGAGGCGCGAAACCGCACGGCACGACATCACCGTCGTCGGCGGCGGACTGGCCGGTGTGTGCGCGGCGATAGCCGCCGCCCGGCTGGGCCGTACCGTGGCGCTCATCAACAACCGGCCGGTACTCGGCGGGAATTCCAGCAGCGAGGTCCGGGTCTGGGTCGTCGGCGCCACCGCGCACGGCAACAACCACAACGCCCGCGAGGGCGGCATCATGGGCGAGCTCTTCGTCGAGAACCAGTTCCGCAACCCGGACGGGAACCCGTACTACTGGGACACGGTCGTCCTGGACGCGGTCCGGGCCGAGCCCGGGATCACGCTCTACCTCAACACCGATGTCAGGGAAGTGGATGCCGAGGGGCCCGAGGACGCCCGGCACATCACCGCCGTCACCGGCTGGATGATGGGTTCCGAGCGGCACATCCGCTTCGAGAGCGAGATGTTCCTGGACTGCTCGGGGGACGGCCTGATCGGCCACCTGGCGGGCGCCCGGCACCGCATCGGCCGGGAGTCGCGCGCCGAGTACGACGAGGCATGGGCGCCCGAGGAGGCCGACCGCATCACACTGGGATCGACCCTGCTCTTCTACACCAAGGACGCCGGGCACCCGGTCAAGTACGTGCCGCCGTCCTTCGCCAGGAACATCGCCGAGACCTCCATCCCGCAGCGGCGCATCATCAAGTCCGGTGACAACGGCTGCGCGTACTGGTGGATCGAGTTCGGGGGCGAGCTGGACACGGTACATGACAACGATGTCATCCGTGATGAGCTGTGGGCGGTGATCCACGGCATCTGGGACCACATCAAGAACTCCGGCGAGTTCGACGCGGCGAACATGACGCTGGAGTGGGTGGGTTCGGTGCCCGGCAAGCGCGAGTACCGGCGCTTCCTCGGCGACTACGTGCTCCACCAGGGCGACATCCTCGGCCAGACCGAGTTCGACGACCGGGTCGCGTTCGGCGGCTGGTCCATCGACCTGCATCCGCCCAAGGGCATGTACGCCGACGGGGACGGCGCCAAGCAGCGCTACGCGGACGGGATCTACCACATCCCCTACCGCAGCCTGTACTCGGTGAACACGACGAACCTGCTGTTCGCCGGACGCAACATCTCCGCCAGCCACGTCGCCTTCGGCTCGACCCGCGTCATGGCGACCTGCGCCACCGTCGGCCAGGCGGCCGGCACCGCCGCCGCGCTCTGCGCCACCGGGGAGGTCACCCCGCGTGAACTCCCCGTATCCGAACTGCAGCGCACCCTGCTGCGGGAGGACGCCTCCGTCGTCGGACTGGCGTCGAGCGACCCGGACGACCTGGCCCTGAGCGCCACCGTCACGGCCTCGTCCACGCTGACGGACCTCAACGCCGAGGCACTGCTGGAGCGCGTGCCGCTGACCGCCGACGCCGGCCTGGTGCTGCCCGTCGACCCCGGGCTGACCGGCCTCGAACTGCTCGTCGACGCCGAGCGGGACACCGAACTCGTGGTCGAGCTGTACGACCCGGAACTCGGGCAGAACTACGTCCCGCGCCGCCTCGTCGGCTCCGTCACCGTCCCGGTCGCCGCCGGGTCGAAGCAGTGGGTCGGGACGGGGCTGCGCTGGTCGCCCGGGAGCGCCCGCAACGCCTTCGTCCGCGTACGCGCGAACGAGGATCTCGCCCTGTACAGCACCGACGGGCCGGTCCCGGGTGTTCTCGGCTTCACCTACGTTCCGCTGCGCCCGGAGCAGGAGTCGCCGCAGCCGCTGCGCGAGTGGACCGACGACGGTCTGCTGCGCCGCGCCTTCTGCTTCCGGGCGGGCGAGACCGCCGCGTACGCCCCCGCCAAGGCCGTGGACGGCCATGCCCGCCCGTACGCCGGTCCGCACATGTGGGTCTCCGGGCCGCTCCGGGACGGCGCCGGGGCCTGGCTGGAGCTGGCCTGGCCGCAGCCGGTCACCCTGGGGCGGATCGACGTGCTCGCCGACGACGACGTCAACGAGGACCTGATCAACCTGCACCACCACCGCACGCCCTTCGAGACGCTGCCCACCCTGCTGCGGGACTACCGCGTCGAGGCGCGTGACGCGGACGGCATTTGGCGGACCGTCTCCCGCACGACGGACAACCGGCGGCGCCGCCAGGTGCACACCCTGGACGAGCCGGTCACCTCGACGGCGCTGAGGATCGTCGTCGAGGCGACCAACGGGGCCCCGTCGGCCCATGTCGTCGCCGTCCGCGCCTACGCGTAGG
>NZ_JBCEWQ010000106.1:0-30338 GCF_038448545.1 Streptomyces sp. CLV115 | reverse complement strand
TCCGCGGCCCGCCCCGCCAGCAGCCCGAGCACCCGCCCCAGCTGCTCGCGGGCGCCCGGCTCGTTGATGATCCCGTCCGGTCCGACCGCGTCACGGCCCACGGAGATCCGTACGCAGGCGGGCTCCACGATGTCCGCGCCGGTGTAGCCCAGCACCGTACGCAGCGTGGCCTCCGCGCCCTGGCCGCGCCCGGGGGCGGCGGCGTTCACCCAGGCGGTCGGCTTGTCGCAGATCTCGGTGCCGCCGACCGTCCAGTCCAGCAGGTTCTTGAACGCCCCCGGCAAGGTCCCCGCGTACTCCGGCGTACAGACCAGAACGGCATCCGCCCCGTCGATGGCCGCACGCAGCTCCGCCACCGGCCCCGGCAGCGGGTCCGTGTCGTCGTCGGGGTTGAAGTGCGGGAGCGCCGCGAGGCCGCCGTAGAGAACGGTCCGCACCTCCGGGGCAGCCACGGCCTGCGCGGTGCGCAGCACGGTCTCGTTGGAGGAACCGCTGCGCAGGCTTCCGGACAGCAGAAGGATCACGGGTGGTCTCGGCATACCCGCTCAACCACCACAGCCCGCACCCCATTCCCGTACGCGCCCTCGAAAGCACTCCCGCAAACGCCTACGTACTCCCCCAGTACGCGCCCCCGGCACGGCACCACCCCGGCACGGGCGCGGGGCGGCTCGTACCGGGGTGGGGGTCGCGTGGTGCGCACGGCTCACGGCGCGACGGGAGCAGCTTGCGACAGGACTGGCTTGCGACAGGACCGGCTTGTGACCGGGCCGACTTGCGACGGATCAGCTGAAGACGACCGAGCGGAGCTTCAGCCGGCTGCTGGCGTGGCCGCCGTGGGGCCGAAGGGTGAAGTAGTCGCCCTCGCAGTCGGGACCGGTGAAGACGGTCGCGCTGGAGTCGGTGAAGTTCTGCGGGGTGTGGGCGGGGTACGACGAGTTGGGATCGGCGACCTCGGGCAGCGTGATGCACATCCGGCTCGGCGGGTCGAAGAGGAAGCCCACCTGCGGCGAGCCGTCGAGACCGGTGTACGTGTACGAGAAGTCCCCGGTGGCCGCGCCGGCCGAGCTCGGAACGGCGACGAGCAGCGCGAGCGCGCCGAAGGCGGCAGCGACGGTGGAACGAAGACGCATGGGGGAACTCCTTGTGCGGGGGGACGGAACCGGCCCAAGTCTGAGCCGTTTACCTGCGATGACGGCCTCATATGGGTTTCCGTCACCCGGACGTGAGCTGCTGAATCGGTTCTGCCGACGGCCATGCGGGTCATGTACCGGTTCCACCGTGTTGACCGAGGTGCCCGGCTGCCCCCGCTGCCGGGCTTTACCGTGGCTCGGTGAAGACACAGATGATCGTGCTCAACGGCGGCTCCAGCTCCGGAAAGTCAGGCATCGCCCGGCGCCTCCAGGAGGTGTTGCCGGATCCATGGCTGACGTTCGGCGTAGACACGCTGATCGAGGCGATGCCCGCGTCCATGACCGAGTCGGACGCGGGCATCGAGTTCGCGCCGGACGGCGAGGTGGTCGTCGGTACGGAGTTCCGTACGGTGGAGGCGGCATGGATCGAGGGCGTCGCCGCGATGGCCCGGGCCGGCGCCGGGATCATCGTGGACGAGGTGTTCCTCGGCGGTGCGGAGTCCCAGCAACGGTGGCGGAAGGCGCTCGGCGGACTCGGGGTGCTGTGGGTCGGAGTCCGGTGCGAGAGCGCCGTCGCCGCCGCCCGTGAGATCGCGCGGGGCGATCGCGTACCCGGCATGGCGGCAGCACAGGCGGAACTGGTCCACCAAGGTGTGACCTACGACCTGGAAGTGGACACGACGCGGCGCGAGCCCATCGAGTGTGCGCGGATCATCGCAGCTCACATCGTGTGACGAGGCCCGGCCCACCGCCCCCACTGATCATTTCCGGCCACAGCACGCCCCATCACAGCACGCCCCATTACGGCTTGGCGCACCCTGGCACTACGCACCCCGGCTTGGCGCACCCCGGCACTACGCAACCCGGTTTGGCGCACCCCGGCACTACGCACCACGGCATGGCGCACCGCGGCACTACACACCCCGGCTTGGCGCACCGCGGCACTACGCGTCGCCGAGCTCCAGCTCACCGACGACCTGGTCCCCGCTCGTCTCCCCGGTCGGCCGGAACCCGAGTTTGAAGTAGAACTGTTCGGGCCCGTGCTCGCCGGGAACCCAGCTCACGGTCGCCCGCGTCTGTCCCCGTCGCCGGATCTCCTCGCACACCGCTTCCACGGCGAAACGGCCGTATCCCCGGCCCTGTTGGCCGGCGGCGATGTTCAACCGCCAGAGTCCGGAGCGCAGCCTGTTGTCGTCCGGATCGTCCGGGTAGAAGCGGACGTCGAAGAAGGCCATGACGAAGCCGACGGGCCGCTCGCCGTCGAGGATCAGCCGGGGCCAGGCGATGTCGGGGGTCGCGTAGGCCTGGGCGAGTGACCAGGCGACCGGCTTCACAAGTCCGTCCTGGTCGGGCCGTACATGCAGTCGGCAGGCGGCCTCGACGTTGTCCGCCGTGATCTTTTCGAGCCGCAGTGATGAAGACATGCGCGCAACCTAAGGGCGAATGCAGCGCCGCATCGAACGGATATCCGCCTTCAGTGACCCTGGCGTCGCCTGGTCCACAACGCCGGGATGCCCGGCGCCGCCGTAACGGCGGAACCGGGCATCCAGCGAACTCCCCTTGTACGAGGGTCAGTTCGCGGGGGCCTGATAGAGGCCCCGGCCGGCGCGGTGGGCCCGGGAGGTGGCGACGAGCCGGTCCAGGGTGCTGCGAACAGTGTTGATGCCGTTGGGGGTGAGCTCGCGCCCCAGGGCCTTCGTCACGTCACGGGCACGGACCGGCTTGTTGCCGGCGTCGGCGAGCACCTTCATGGTCAGCTCGGTGAGGCTGCCGCTGTCGTCGGCAGCCGGTGCGGGGGCCGAAGCCGACGCGGTCGCGGTGGCCGCGGCCTTCTTCGACGCACGGGCCTTCGCGGGCTTGGCGGCCTTCGTCGCCTTGGCCGGTGCGGCGGACTTGGTGTCCTTGACCGTCCGGGTCGCCTTCGTGGCCCTGGTCGCCTTGGCGGGTGCGGCGGCCTCCGTGCCCTCGGCGCCCTTGCTGTCCTCGGCGTCCTTGACCTCCTCGACGGGCTTGGCGGCGGCCTTCTTGGCCTGGCCGCGGGGAGTCTTCGGCTTGGCCGCGGCCTGCTTGCGACCCTTGGGCGCGGCGGGCGCCTTGCGGGCGGTGCGGCGCGCGGGGGTGGTCGCGGCCGCCTCCTCCTGCGGGGCCTCCGCCTGTGCGACGGAGTCCACGGAATCCTGCGCCTGCTGCGGAATCCGGGCAGCCGGAACGCTCCCCGCTCCGGCCTCGGCAGCCGCTGCGCTCTCGGCGTCCTCGGCCTTGACGTCCTCGGCCGCGACGGCACTCGCGGTGGCTGCGGGGGCGGTGGCGGGGGAAGCCGACAGGGCGCGCAGTGCGGTCAGCGCGGTACGCACCGACTCCAGGCGCTCGGTGACGGTCGAGAGTTCCTTCTCCAGGCTCTGCTGGTGCTGCTCAAGTCGGGGAAGTTCCGCCTCCAGCAAGGTAGTTGTGGCATCGATGGTGACCAGTGTGTTGGTCTCGGAGGTCATGTTGTCGCCCTTCTGTCCCGGCCGACCGTTGGTGACCGATGTATCGCAGGGTAAGGGGTGTTGTGTTGTGGCCGGAAATCACCCGTACGCTATGGCGTTCCGTGAAGCGCCGTCAGCACTGGCCGACAGTCTCCTGAACGGCGGAGCGGTGTGCCCCGTAGTTGGCGCGCGAGACACTCGTTTGGCCGTACCCCTACCCCCGTACCCGCACCCCCGTACCACCCCGGGTCATCGGTCGCCCCCACGAATTGCCATCGACGCGCCCCACCATCCGCCGGACCCGCGGAGACGAGAAGGCGGTCCGGAGCACACCGCCCCGGACCCGCAGAGACGAGAAAGCGGTCCGGAGCACACCGCCCCGGACCGCCTCCTCGTCACCTCTCGCCGCCCCCGCTCCCACGGGTCGCGTCAGGTTCCCACCTCCCCGAGCTCCTGCGCGCCGGGCTCGGACGGCACGGCCTGCCGCTCGCCGCCCCGCTCCGCCCCGAGACCCAGCCGCAGCGCCATTGCGATCAGCGCGGCGACCGCGAATCCGCTGCCGGCCCAGGCGAGTTGACGGGCTCCGAACTCCGCCAGGACCCAGCCGCCGACCGCGGTGCCGATGGTGATGCCGAGGTTGGAGAACGAGATGAAGAGGCTGTTCCCGAACTCCGGCGCGTCACTGGCGTCCCGCCCCAGCCAGCTCTGGCTCACGATGAGCCCGCCCGAATGCACGGCACCCCACACCAGGACCGCCAGGACCATGGGCGCGAACAGCGGACCGACGGCGTACAGCAGTACGTAGACCAGCAGACACAGTGCCGGGTAGGCGACAACGGTGCGGACGAGATTGCGTCGCAGCAGGCTGCCGAATGCGAAGTTCCCGAGGATCATCACGATGCCGAACGCCATCAGCATGGCGCTGACCCACGTACCGTCCATGTGCGTGACCTGGCCCAGGTACTCGGCGAAGTAGCCGTAGACCGAGAACATCGCCGCGAAGACGAGGACGACGGAGGCGATGGTCAGCCACATCCGGGAACGCTTGAGAATGCTCAACTGCGCACCGTAGGACATCCGTTGCCCGACTGGCATCGACGGAACGAACCGCAGGATGCCCAGGAACGCGACCAGGTTGACGAGCGCACCGAACCAGAAGGCCGAAGACAGCGACAGGTGCTCGGCGAGATACGAGGTCAACGGCACACCGAACGCGAAGCCGACGGTGACCCCCGCGAACACGGTCGTCGTGGCCCGGGTCGCGTCCTTCGCGGGCACCAACCGCGCAGCCGTGGCGAGCGCGACCGCGAAGAACACGGGATGGAAGAGCGCGGGAATGACCCGGAAGGCGAGCATCACCTCGTACTGCGTGGTGAGCGCGTAGACGGCATTGGAGACGGCGAACACCGCGATCGCGGCGGCGAGCACCTTCTTGCGGTCGATGCCGGAGGCGAGCAGCGTGGTGAACGGCCCGGACACCGCGATGACCAGCGCAAACACCCCGACGAGCCAGCCGGCGGTGGACGGCGTGACACCGAGCTCGGCCGAGACCTGAGGGAGCACGCCGACCATGCCCATCTCGGTGGTGATGATCCCGAATACGCCCAGGGCGAGTACCAGGACGGTGAGAGAGGTCTTTCTCATCGGAGCGTTCGACACCTTTCATGAAATCTAGAAAAGTAGATGCATTGCATCATGGGGACGGGTTTCGATGTCGCGACGAAAGCGCGGACCGGGATCAAGGATGGCTGGCAGGACGCCATCAACGGCCTTGAAATCCAGGTCACTTACGGGACGTCGAGATCGAGGACGCCTTGCCTCGGGGCATGCTTCGTATCGTGTGGTCGCAGGAGAGAGGGGCAGGGTGCCGGTGGTGGCGACGCAGGCCGGCGGTGGTGGTGGGACTGAGCAAATGGTGGGCGGGCTCGCCGAACGGTCGAAGCAGGACGTCCCGGCTTGTCCTACTCGGGACCGGGTGAACTACAGCTCGTCACGAACGTACGCGGCGAACTCGGCAATCACCGGCTCGTTGCGTCGGTAGTACGTCCACTTCCCGACGCGCTCCGAGATGAGCAGCCCGGCGTCCTTCAGTGTCTGCAGATACCCCGAAACCACCGACTGTGCCAGCCCGGCTCGCTTCTGGATGTCACCGACGCACACTCCGATGTGGAATCCGAGATCCTGCTGCCGGTAGGAGTCCTCGTCGAAGTACTTCTCCGGCTCCCTCAGCCACTGCATGAACTGCAGCCGCGCGGGATTGGCGAGCGCCTTGTGCACAGTCAGGGGGTCCATTGGTCTCACCTCTCGAAGGTATGTATCTAGTTTTCGCGATATGTAGCGCCAAGTCAAGTCGCGAGCCCCTCCACCGAGCCGTTGAGACGCCGGCCGACCGGAGGCCCTGGGGCAGGAGCAGCCGTACCGCCCGGGCAATCGACTCCCCGTGCCGCTGTGGGAAGCCGAGCTGTACACCTTGAGCCGCTCCCGCGTGCTCGCCGTCCGGCTGGACTACCTGGCGGGGCGTCATCGGCATGGACGCCGTCGACCTCGGAATTTCCCCTTCACACAACAGTGAAGGTTCCTCTGGCCGGCGGCTTCCGATGCTTCGACGGCTGCCTCGCGGTCACCGAGGTCGGGCAAGCCGAACTGTGGCTGGACTGCACCGACACCATCACCACATGCAATGCGTGCGGCAGGACCTGAGCGATTCCGCGGTGTTCGGAACCGAGGCACAGCATGTGATCACGCGGGCGCGAGGGAGCCTCGACGCACGCTGACGCTGGGCGCCGATTGCGTTGTTGTCGGACGACTTGAGCCGGCGGAGAGGAGGCCAGGAATCGAAAGTGCTACATCTCCTTGCGAACACATTCGATCAAGGTCGACGACGCGGCCATGTTCAGCGCTTGTGCACGCAGGTGGTCGAACGCAAGTCTGTGTCGTCGATTTCCTTGTTCTTCTTCATGACGATCGGCCGACGTGCACGACGTCCGGGTGACGTGTCGTGAGTTGGAGTGCCGACGTCGGTAAGTGCATGCCTGTTCGGGGAGGCAGACGTGAAGCCGAGCCAGGAGGGATGGACGACCTCCCTCGCCGGCCCGGTATTCACTGCAGCGACCGGTGGAGTCGTTCAGGTTCGGGCGTGGACGGGCGACGGGCAGGCATCAGCCGGGCTGCCCACGTCATTCGTCGTCGACCTCGTACGTCCGAGACGTCCAGTCGCAGCGAACGTCATCGATTTCGACGCTGCCGACCGTGCCACCGGGTGCGTGATCGACGTGAATCGATGCCTTGCGGTCGGCAGGCACGGAGACGCTGTACTCGACCATCTTCTTCGCGGTCACGCGCAAGAATCCTTTCTCCGGAATTTAATGACTGTTCGTGCGAATGATTGCCAATACCCATCAATTCCAAGATAGGTCTTAATCATTGCAATGGCCCCTAAAGGGGCATTTCGGGCATTCTCCGTGACCGCTTGCCGTGCAACCACGCACCCCCTCGCGGTGATCTTTCAGGCTCGAATTTCGCGCCAGCGGGTGGCCCGCGCTGCCGCATGACCCAGGATCGTACACCTGTTCACGGTTGCCGTGGCTGCGCACTGGTGACTCTCTTCGGATTTCCGAAAGGGCGAAGGTTCGATATGGGCAATATGTCCGCTATGTGCAAGCGGTGATGCTAGGAATCTTCATTCTCATGGAGTCGATGAAGTTTGCGCAGTACCATCTGTGGGTGCAGAAGGGGAGAGGAGCACGGGAGTGACGCAGGACTTCGCGGAGTGGCTCGGTGGAATGCTGCGCCGGCGAGAGATGTCGCAGAAGGAACTGGCCGACGCGGTGGGGGTGACCCCTGCGGCGGTGAACGGGTGGTCGCAGGGGCGGACTGAGCCTCGGTACGAGAAGATCGCAGCTATCGCCGAAGCGCTGGGAGTGGCCGTCGAGGATGCGGTGAGTCGTCGTCCGCCGGAGTCGACTCGCACCGAGTTGGAGTGGGTCTTCCAGAAGGCGCCGGAGGACGGCAGCAGGATGGGGGGCAACGTGGCTGCGTATGCCTTCACTGCGAACCTTGAGGTACTTGCTCGCGAGGCGACGCAGAACAGTCTCGACGAGCGGGTTGGGCAGAGTCTGCCTGTCACCTCCCGTTTCGTGCTTCACGAGTTGACCGGCAGGCACCTGAAGGACTTCCTCTCGGCCCTGCGGTGGGACTCGATCGAAGGGCACCTGCGGGAAGCCGCGGACCGCAGGCAGAAGGCCGGCCGGGTCCTGATCGACGGTCTCAACGAGCTGGAGCGGACCGGACGCCTTGTCCTGCTTCGAATTGACGACTACAACGCGAGCGGGCTGACCGGGCCGGAGTACGGAGACGGCCGCTTCGCGCGCGTGGTTCGGCGGACGCTGGACAGCGGAAAGATGGGCGCGCAGGGCGGATCCTACGGCCTTGGCAAAGCGGCTCTCTGGGCGGCGAGCCGGTTTGGTCTGGTGCTGGTCAACAGCACATTGTCCGAACCGCAGGACGGCCGTCACGAGCGACGGATGGCTGGAAGGCTCGAACTTCCTTGGCATGCGTTGGGCGGTGAAGAATTCGCAGGGCCGGCCTGGTTCGGCACGACAGACAGGGACCGGAACAACTCGGCGCGGTCCTGGTGGGCCGACGGCGCGACGACCGAGAGTCTGTATCTGGAAAGGGTCGACCCTTCCCCCGGAACTTCCTTCCTCGTGGTCGGCGCCTACGACGGGTCCGGCGTCACTGAAGATCTGGAGGAGATGTACGACCAGCTCGTGGCGGGGGTTGCACACAACTTCTGGGCATCCATGGTCGGAGGCGAGCAGGCGGGGCCGCTGCTGCGTGCGTCTGTCGCCGCCTGGCGGGACGGTCGGGTCGTAAGGCCCGAGCGCACCATTGATCCCCATGTATACGAGCCGGCCAGATCCCGTGCGGTCAAAGCCTTCCTGGACGGGCGCACGACCTCGGAGCTGACCGCTCGCGACGATGTACTGGAAGCGGCGGTTCTCTTGAAATTGCCCGCGCGCAAGGAGCCTCAGGAAGGTCACACCGCGCGTCCGGAATCCCACTCGGCAGTCCTGTTGGTGACCCCCACGTCGGAGGACGATGTCAGGCCCGACCGCATATCTTTCATGCGAGCCACGCGCATGGTGGTCAGGGACAAGAAGGTCAATGATCTTCCACTGGGGCATCGCCGATTTCAGGCGGTGCTTCTCGCGGGACAGGCTGCCGGGAGTTCCCCGGACGCGGCAGCCGCAGAAGAGTTCCTGCGTGCTGCCGAACCTCCGGACCACAATGACTGGACCGGCACCGAGGATCTCACGGCGACATATGTTCGAGGTGCTCGTCAGTGCATTTTGAACTTCAAGAAGGCCGCGGAACAGACAGTCCGGGACTTGTTGAAGGGGCAGGAGGAGGAGGGGGATACCGATGAAGGGCCGCAGATTCTACGAGACTTGTTGACCTTGGACGCACCGAAGAAGCCTCGATCTCAAGGTTTTCCTGCAGTGCACACTGTCGAGGGGGAAGTCTCCGAGAGTGGTGCCTGGCATGTTCGGGTGACCGTAAAGCTTCCGGAACGGGATGCCGCCTGGGTTCTCTCCCCGGTTGCGCGCTTCGTGGTGAGATCCGGTGGGAACATCCCGGTCAAGTGGGCCGGCGTACTGGTTCCCGAGCGAAATTGTGAGTTGACGAAGAGTGGAAACCTGCTCTTTCGGGACGGGGCGACAAGAGCTGTTTTCAGGGGAGTCACCGATGTGTCGAGTCACCCGGTGACCGCCGGCATGTCGTGTATTGAGGTGGACGTTCCTCGCGCCAAGGAGATCATGGAGTGAAGACTGTATTTCCCTACCCGATCTTGGTGGGGTCTGTCACGCTCATGGCCAATGAGGTATGGGTGGACAACATCAAGCTGAACCTCAACCTCATATCCGATGACGAGCGTGTAATTGCCCTTCACTCCATCAAGCGGGATTGGAGTGAAATAAGGGTCAAGGTGTCGGTAGAGGCCGATCCGGACGAGTTGGCTGCGGGTGTTTGGGAGTCCGTCGAATGCGTGGCTGTCGTTCGAAACCGTAGGACCAACGTCCGTCTCTCATTCCCCCTTCATGACGAGGGCGCGGGACGCTGGAGCGGCGAAGTGGAGTTGCGCCGGGGTGAGCACGTCGGACGTTGCGAGATCGATGCCTGGATCGCGGCCGAGGTGGAGGGGGTGGGCGGACGTCTGGTCGGCTGGGCAGAGAATCGCTGGAGCGCGGACTTTGAAGCCAAGCAACCCACGCGACAGCGAAGCATCAAGATGGTCTGGAAAGACTTTCCCGATCACCCGTTCCTCAAGGAATTCCGCGACGACCCGTGGATCCTCGATGCGGAATCGGGCGATCCGGTGCTCTATCTGAATTCTTCACTGGAAGGATTTCGGGCGGTACTCGACAGTGCGTCGAGTGCGGAGCGGAAACTTGTACGTGAAGTCATGGCGACGCAAATTGCATCCGAGGCCTGGACGGCCATGTTCAATTCTGCACTCTATGCCAGCACTGTGGAGGGCGGGGAACCGGAATGGCCCGGAGGGTGGCAGGAGGATGTTCTGCGGCGCATGCTCCCGGACTTCTTCCCCGATATTTCTCCGGACGAGGCACTCGTCGAGCTCGTCAATCGCAGAGTCAAGGGCGAGAGTGGTTCCGACCTGCACGCACGGTTGATGCACTCGGCCACCCTTCATTCCAAAAAACAAAAGACTGTGGCGAGTTCTGTGCGAACCTTGGCGCGCATGGCTGATTCGAAGGAAAACGTGTGAGCGCAGGAAGAGATTTGGAGATTCCGGAGAGGGTGGGCCGGCTTTCGGATGCTGCGGCTGCCCGAGCGATCACACCGCGTGTTCTTCAAGGGTACGAGATTCTCTCCTTCTCTTCCCTGAAGGATAAAGTGGAGGACCCGATTGATGAAAGTAGGCGCTGGGATGCCGGTCCGTTGCGTGAGTTGCTCACGGAGGCGATGCGCCGCTTTGCAGACACTGCGCCGACAGCCAGCGATGCCTGGTTGGCTCCGCGGCTCCACTACACGCTGCGCCTGACAAGGGCGGAGGCTTCGGACACGAGCCTCTGGAATTTCATCGGCTTGTGTCTGGCGCCAGATTATGTTCAGTGGCGATGGGGTCGTGGCGAGAGTGGCCGGGAGGTGGGACAGGCAGCTCGATTTTCGGGGCGCTGGGATATCCAGTGCTTCTCCCGGCTGTGGTGGGCGGCAGAATTGTTTCGGGACGGTAAGAACTACGGCCCCGTCGAACTTGCCTGCGGAAATCAAGACATGCTGAATACGGTTCTGCGGACAGAGATCATTCAGCACCGCCCCACCGCGCAGGCGCTTTTGAGACTGCAATTCCGGGACGTCGTCCGTACGGGGAGGGACGTGAACGCTGCTGTTTCGGTCGCAAACGCCGCCGGCGTGACCCTGGTGTACGAGGCGTTGGCCCCCGATGAGCTGCAGGATGCCGATGCTCTGCAGGATTGGATTCTCGCCGCAGGGGAGGGGCCCGAGATCCAATACGACACCCTGCCTCAGGGGCCGTGCGACGGCAGCGTTCCCAGCAACTCGGCAGAAATCTTGACGGCCTGGTTCGAGAAGCTTTTCGCTGACGCGCCGGTCAGGGGCAAGGGCCGGGTCGCCGACGGGCGCGATGCCGGCGACGCCACGCAAATCTCAGGTGTCTAGCCGTTCATGGATGGCCTGGGCCAGTGCGCGGCCCAGGCCGACCGGGACCGCATTGCCGATTTGCCGGGCAATCTGAACTTTACTGCCGAACCATTTGAAGTCAGGAGGAAACCCTTGAATCAGGGCTGCTTCATAGTGGGTGATCGGGCGGTCCTCGGCCGGGTGCAGGTAGCGCCCCTTCTCCGGCTTGTAGAACTCTGTGCGGATGGTGACCGACGGGCGGTCCTCGTACATACGGCCCATGACATCGCCGGAACCGCTGTTGTGTTGGTCCCAGCTTGATGTGGACAGGTACTTTTCCTCACCGAGTACCGTGGCCCACTTGCCGCGGAGGTTGTGGCGATTGCCTCCGGGTTCGATTGCCCTGTAACGCGCTAGAGAGAGGGCGGTAGGCGTACGCCCGACGTGGAGCTCGGTGGTCAGATACGGCCCGGGGAGGTCGACGCCGAGCGGCTTGTCGCTGCGATCCGGAAGGTTCACGACGTTTGTGGTCGCAGGCGTGCGTGAGAAGACTGCCTCTCCGACAGGCACCCACTGGGCCGGCTGGTCCGAGGACTCTTCGCTGCCGTCGAGGGTGGGCTGCTGGGCTGCCGCATTCCGGGCGTGTGTGGGCTTCGGGTGTTCCAGCGGGACACCCAGGTCCTTGCGTGTCGCGATGACGATGGCTCGTCTCCGAGCCTGAGGTACGCCGTAGTCCGCTGCGTTGAGAACCTGCCAGCGGAGAGAGTAGGCAGACAGCTCTCCGCCGTCCTCGGTTGCCGTTCTGAGATCCTCGAACTGCTGGGACTTCAGGAAACGATCGACGTTCTCCAGGACGAAGATCTTGGGCTTGATCGTTGTGACCACGCGCATGTATTCGCGCCAGAGCAAGTTTCGCGGATCGTCCGCCTTGGGAGGCTTTTTCTCCGGATCGTCCCTGTTGAGTCCGGAAAATCCCTGGCAGGGAGGTCCGCCCATGACGACATCCACTTGCCCCTCGTAGGGTCGTGCATCCCACGTGGTGATGTCGACATTGGCGACATGGGCGGCCCCGAAGTTCGCCGAGTAGGTCGCAGCTGCAGCCTCGTCGAACTCGACGGCCGCCACCGATTGGAAGGGTGAGGAACCGGGGCCTGCGGGTTCGTAGGCGCGGAAACCGGCGGAGAACCCGCCCGCGCCCGAGAACAGGTCAACCACCTTGATGGGCTCAACCACCTTGGTCGCGGCCAAGGCCGGAGTCGAGGCCGAGATGGTATCAGTCGAGGTGGTGGACATGTTTCGAGAGTCTACTGGGATCTTCGGGTTGGTAGCCGACCGCCTCGGAAAGCCTGGAAAATTGATACTCAAAGTGTTCGGGCAAAAACACTAAGTTGTTCGCGTCGAGTTGCGTAGAGCGGTCAGGATCTGTCGGCCGAGGGCGGCGGCAACCTGCGGTGGTGTGGTCTGACTGATCTGGCGGTAGGCGGAGGTCTTCCGGCCGTGGATCTTCCAATCGCCGGAGAACCCCTGGAGCAGGGCGACCTGAGGCACGGTGATCGTGGCCAGTCCGTCTTTCGGGGCGGCGTCGTAGTTCAGTCGAAAGTCGGGCCCTGGCACCGAGTTGCCAACGGTTCCGCCCCAGATGCCCCATCGGGCCCAGACGGCCTTTGTCCGTTTGGCGCCGAGGTCGGCTCCTCCTCTCCCCGTCGCTCCGCCCATGATCAGAGGAGCGGGCTCCATTGCGCGCGCCGCCCAGTCGGCGGCTTCGGGCCACCCCTCCGAAGCCATTGACTCGAAGAGCGCCTCTCCGAGCGTGGGGCAGCGCTCCTGGTTCGGAGACGGCCAGGAGAAGTGGGCGAGATCTTCGGCGTGCATGGCGACGACGAAGCCGTGAGCTCGCTGCTGGGGTACGCCGAAGTCAGTGGCAGTCAGAACGGCGGAGACCATCTCGAAGCCGAGGTCCTCGACGGCTTCGTTCACGGCCTTTCGTTCTGTTTCGAACTTGGGGGCTTGGAGAAAGGCGGGAATGTTCTCCAGGAGGAGGACTCGGGGCCTGATGTAGCCGGCCATGTCGAGAGTGGCCTGCAGAGTGTCACGCTTGTCGCTCGTGGCGAGTTGCTTTCCCGCGATGCTGTATGGAGAGCGAGGCAGGCCACAGCTCAGCAGGTCGGCGTGATCGAGCGCGTCGTGATCCACCGGCTCGATCCGATTCAGGTCGTCGCGGACGATGTACCAATCGGGACGGTTGAGTGACAGCGTGGCGCAGCTGTCTCCGTCGATGTCGACGGCGGCAACGATCTCGAACCCGGCCTGCTCCAGTCCCAGTGCCTGCCCTCCGACTCCTGCACACAACTCGATTGCTGTGAACCGCTGTTCCAGCACGCTTTGCCCTCCCTGCCCCGTTTCCTGGTCGGTACATCGTAGGAGCGGCCCTGGACTTGACGTCAGGTATCGGGCCGCGTACGGATCGGCGTGCGCCACACCGCCGTACGCGGCCCAGTCCCGGGTCCGGCACGAGGTCCTGCCGACCTGCTGTCGCTACCGGGAGGAGTCGATCGTCGAGAAAACGACCACCTTGCCGTCGCTGCTGCGCGCGGACGCGGGCGCGACGAAGGTGAATGCCATCACGACTTTCTCGGGGTCGATCCTCCTTGAGGTCTCGAGCTCGGCGCGTGCCTCCGGTTCCACGACGGGATAGAGGGCGATCACGCCCCGGCGTTCGGCAACGAACCTCTCCGTCGTGGCATTCCCTCCGTACGGCAGAGCGTTTGCGATCCGTCGGGCCGCCGCACGATGCTTCGGCTCACTGATGGCACCGAACACGTTTTCGCGTCGGCGCTGACGGCCGAACCATGAGACGGCTCGAGGCGACGAGCCGATGGAGATCTGCTTCTGGCTGGAAGCCTGCTGCGGCGCCAGGACGAGCCAGTCGTCCACCTTTGCCGGAGACGACCCGCTGATTTCTTCGAGGTATGCGAGGTGAGGTTCGAAGTGACTTGAATTTTCCCACTTCAGGACCTGAAGCAGTGAGAGAAAATCGCTGGGTGCGAGGTTTCCGGTCAGGGCGTTGAACTGATGTTGGATTTCGGTTCCGCCGAAGCTGTAGGCGAATGTGCTCGGGGCTGCCGACAGGGAATCGAGCACTGGCATCCACAGGGCAGTGTTGTGGCGAAGTGACGGCGCGTCGGTGGGGTAGGCCGTCGGTTCCTCCCACCGGCCTGCAGAACGCATCTTGACCACCCGGGTGTTGTACATCTTGTTCGCACTCGCCGGCTTGAGCCAGGAGAGGTGCTGAGTCACCAACGGATGGACCTCTGCCGGCGTGACCTGAGGCCTTCCGTCGACCAGCTCTGCATACCGTTGCAATTCGTCGCGGAAAGTTTCTTCGTCCCTGCAGATCGCCTCGAACGCCTCGTAAAGATCGATCTCCTTCTTACCCATTGACTCTTCTCGACCCACGTACAGTCGCACCAAGTCCTGATACCCCTTCCGGAAGCCGAACCAGCGGCCCATCTGCATCAGGGTGGACGCGTTGTTCGCTCGGCGGCGGTAGTAGGTGACCGTGAGTCCCTCGACGGTGAAACCGCGGGCGAGTTTCTGGCCGCCGATGAGGATCTTCCAGATTGGGCGCTTGTCGAAGTCCGCGTCACCGCCGGCCTTCAGGTCGCTGTCTCCATTGACGACGATGATCGGCTGGTCGTCCCCTCCGATGCGTATGGCGGCTGCGCCGACATACGGTGAGAGATCGTCGTACGTCGTGGGCACTGCGCAACCGTCGGCACGGATCTGGGAAACGGGAGAGAGATCGGTGTCGAAGAGCGTGCGCAGGCGCCCATGTCCGGCAGGGCCCGTGTAGCCGGAGTTCCACCACAACTTACGTACACGATCGTGAAGTTCACGGTGGTCGGCCGTGCGCACCGATTCGTGGATGAGCATGGTGTGATGCCTGAAGATTCGGTCACCGAGACCGTTTGCCGCACGGTAGAGCTTCATCGCGGCTGTCAGGACGAACATGTCCATGGCGTCCTGGAGCGCAGAATCGTCGTCGTGCGAAGAGAGACGGATGTCGCGGACGTGTGCCTTCTCGTTGGAGTTGGCGATGGTTCGATCACCGGGGGAAATGGGGGAGTCGAGATCATGAAAATCGTGAACTCCCATGTACCCGGCAGGTCGCGGCAACGAGATGATGAAGTCTTTCGGGAAGATGTCCTCGGCGTCGCTCGGATCGATAAAAACATTTGCGAATGGTGTGGCCGTGTATCCGACGTACTGGGCGCGAGGGAGGATGCGTAGAAGTTCCGAGATCTTCTCGTTGATGGCGGTGCGTTCGGTATTGGGCTTGCTGAGGTCGGAGGTGTTGACGGAGGCTTCGTCCGACTCGTCGTCGATGATCAGGACGGGAATCTCAGCCAATGGTGTCTTGATCTTGTTGAGATCTTTTACCAGCTTGGCGAGCACCGACTTGTTCTTTTTGACCACCATCAGTCGGGCCGAGGCGCGATGGAGGTTACGAGGATGATGCAGGGGAAGGGCCGGCTCCTGCTTTTCGAACTCCAGGGCGACGATGCCCTGGAGCAGGCTTTTGTAGTCGTTGTCCCTGGTGGTCATACGAACGATGTCGAAGCCGCCGAGGGCGGAGGGCATCCCTTTGTGAGACAGGAAATCACCCTGCAGCCAGGCAGGGTCGTCGGCGTAGTCGGACTCGTACTCAGCGGCTCCTCGCAGGATGTTCTCGCGTCCGACGAGCTCCATGTCCAGGCGCCGTTGCGTCTGGGCGCGCAGGAGGTTGAGAGTTCCGCCCAGCACGATGACCAGGCGGTAGCCGGCGTCCACAGCCTTCGCGATGACGCCCGTGAAGTTGGCAGTCTTCCCGGACTGGACATGGCCGACAACCAGACCCTTGGCCTGATAGGCAGTCTCTGCGGTCGGGTCGGCGAGGCGCTCGACGACGCGGTCCGAGGAGGCGTCCAGGGCGGCGATGGAAGTTTCGGGCAAGCTCTTCTTCTCGGCGAGCAGTTTCTTGTATGCAGGCCAGTACCAGCTACGGCCCTGCTGGGATTGAGGGGTGTACCAGGGGGTGAAGTCCTCGCTGATCACAACCGGTCCGGATGCCCTGGGCACGGGAATCAGTGAGTTCAGGAGCTTCTGCACATCGGTGGACAGCCCGAGGAGTGTGAGGACAGCGACTCGGCGTTCGTCTGTGCGAGGTTCGGTGGAAGACCATGTAGGGGTCTCCGAGTAGTCCCACTGTGTGAGCTGTTTGCGCCACAGTTCCACCAACTGGTCGGCGGGGTGGGCGCTGTTCAACGTGGTGCGGAAGTCGTGTTCGGTGCAGAGAGGGCCGGCCTCCGGACCTTCGTCCTCGGACTGGTAGGCCAGAGCCCGGTGGAGATTCTTCGGACGGTTGTCCATGCCTGCGAGTGCCGAGGTGTGGAGCGCGAGCCGGAGTGCTTCTGTGGGGTGCAACGGTGATCCTCGGCCTTATGGGAGAAGGAAGTCGGTCAGAACGGTGGGTGCCTCGGGGGACGATGCGATGCCACTCACGTCGAGGGTGTACGTGACGTCACGTATGCGGTCTCGGTATTGCGCAGGGATCGAGTCGCTGTCCATGCGGGGGAATCGCTCGTCGACGGCGAGGGTGATTGGAGCATGGCGCAGGTGCCACCGTTCGTCGTCCGGGTGCTCGGGGTCCCAGCCCGCTGCCGTCAGCTGTTGCTCCAGCCGGTCGAGAGCAGCCGGAGCTCGCTCGGTTACTTGATCTCGTACCGATCGGACGCAGTCCGTAAGCGTACGTCCGTCTGCTCCGCCCCGGGTGACCTGCAGCGATACCAACCACAGTGGGCGGCCATCGGTGGGGGTGAGTTGTCCGAGCCCGTGGATGGTGTGCCGGGCGTGTTCGGAGGAAGTGGTCTTCACCTCGGCATCGAAGCCGGGCAGGCCGAAGTCGTGTTCCTCGCCGCACGGGCCCTTCCAGGACTCGACCGCAGTCTGCCAGTCCGTGGAACGGGCGATGGCGGACAGAGCGGACAGCTCACCGATCAGTCCGATACGTTTCTCCGTCCCCAGTCCCCGAGGACGGTTCAGCAGGGCGCTCCACGAACGGACCGTCTCCCCGAAAGCCTGGTCCAGGGATCGATCGTGTGTGACGATCCGGTCCGCGACCGCGTTGAGAAGGTCGTGGAAGTCGCGGACGAGTGTTGCTTGAGTCGTTCTGATGCGGGCCATGCGCATGCCGCGCTCGGCGATCTGGTCGATGCGAATCAGCGGCAGCGGTGAGATCGGCGGTCTGCTGCGGCGATCCAGCTCCACGTACAGGGCAATGTCCTTGCCCTCGTCGCCCACAACATACGAGACCTCGGGGTGGGCAGCGGGCGCGGAAAGCCTGTAGGAAGTGGTCTGGCTCGCACCGAGAAAGTGCTCGACAGAGCTCCACGGGACGTATGGCCCTTCAGTCATCGTCGGCCCCTCTGGCGAGTTCGGTACGGGCGGCCGAGACAAGGATCGACTGCCACAACTGGAGATTGTCCTTCTCGCGACTGCCGCTGTACTCCTTCTCGAACACTTGGTGGAGAAGCATGTACATCAAGGACTTGATCAGCGGGGCGTCGTTGAGCCCGCCGCGGCGGCCGCCCAGAATCGCCGCCCGGTAGCGCTGATTCAAGATGATCGTGCGGTCTTCGCGGTCGATCTCGAAGAAGAACTCGTTGCTGAGCCTCTGCCAGCGGACCGAGATCGGCTCTTCGTGCTGAAGCAGAGGAAGTTCGTCCTCGATTGTCTCGCGCACTGCCGGATCGAAGCCTTTGCCCGGTGGAACAACTGCTCTGCGTACGGTTCCCGCGCGCTTGCGGGCATCGCGGTACGTCGCGTCGGCTGCTGCCAAGTAGGTCAGGAAGGTGTGGTCGCCGGCTCCGGAGGCGTGCTCCAGAGCCGAGGTGAACTCGGGGGACGCCTCGACGCCCGACTTCTTCACGGTGAGGCGGAAGACATCGTTGGGATGGGAGGGGAGGTCGATTGCCACGCGGGCGAGAGCGAGATGCTGCTCGGGCTGGCGGAAGTTGTTCCAGCCGCCTGCTTGTACGAGGCGGTCATGGCGGTAGAAGTAGAAACCTTGCCGATCCAGGACCGAGCCGACGGCCTTGTATTCGTCGAGGTTGGACTTCGGCGTCCAGATGTGTGCATCCAGGGTGAGATCGCCGATCGAAGGAACCGATGCCTTGAACTTTCGTGGGTACTCGTGGTCACCCGAGACCGGGTATCCAAATGGGTTCAGGGGCTCGACGCCGAAGTTCATGTAGATCGTTCCCGTTCGCACGTCCTCGACGGCGATCGTGATGTTGAACTCGTCGCGCTCCAGGAAGCGATGCAGATGGAGACCGAGGTGTAGACCCAGCTTGTTGATGGTGCGGTGCAGGTATCGGTCCGTCTGCCCGCCGCCGCCGTGCTTGGGAAAGTCCTTCACGCCGTCCCAGCGAACGACTGTGCCCTGCCAGAGGATGGGGCGCGCGTTGTCGTAGCGATCGATGAGCTGCTGGGCGTAGCCGGGGTCGACGATGTCGCATTCGAACCCGGAGACAGCGCGTTCCATCAGCCACCGACGCCCTGCGCTACGTGTGCGCTTCGTCGTGCTCACCACGGTGACCGCGGAAGCATGGCTCAGGGAAGCGGACTTCAAGCCGGTTCCGAACATGCCGAGAGCGTTCGTGTTGTAGCCGCGGCGGCCACCGACCGTCATCGCGACATCCAGTTGGTCGTCGCTCATTCCCACCCCGTCGTCCACAACGAGAAGGCTGACCAGTTGGTCGCCGTCACGTAGGAAGTGGATGACTACGTCTTTTGCTCCGGCGTCGATGGAGTTGTCGACGAGGTCGGCGATCGCAACTTCGAAACCGTACCCCTGGCTGCTCAGTGCCTCCATGTACCGCGCGTCTGGCGGAAGGCGCTTGCTCCCAGCTGTGGGGACATCGAACTGCCAGTTTTGGGTCATTTCATCGCCTTGGAGATCACTGATGACTAATACGATCAATGGTGACCGTAGTGCAGGTGTGTGACAACACCGTCGAAGCCTGGAAGAGGGGTACTCAAGAGGGCTTCAGGTCTGTGATTGCGGGCGCGAGCGACTTTTCCGGCAGGTGACGGCCTCCCTGGCTGCGGCCACGGTGCGTGCCACGGCCTTCGGATCCTCGTGTTCCCAGAAGCGCAGCACCGTCCAACCCGCTGCCTCCAAGTGCTCGGTCGTCTGACGATCGCGGGCCATGTTCTTGGCCAGCTTGACGCGCCACCATTCGGCGTTGGATTTCGGTTGCGTGGCATGCTGGGGGCAACCGTGCCAGAAGCAGCCGTCCATGAAGACCGCGATCTTGGCAGTGCCGAAGGTGATGTCGATGGTGCGTCGAGGCATCCCGGGAACAGGCGTATTGACGCGATAGCGGAGACCGGCCGCGTGCAGCAGCTTCCGGACCGCGACCTCCGGGGCCGTGTCTCGGGAGCCCTGGCGACTCATGCGGGCCGAGACTGCGGGGGAAGAAGGGATGGCTTCGGACACTCTTACATTGTGCCGGCGGGGTGTCGGGAAGGGGGAGCGCCCCTGTATGGCAGAGGTGCCCGCGAGCAGTGGTGGCGTGAGACACCGAGAGTGCCTGATCTTGGAACTGATGAATGCGAGGTCGTTCGGAATGTGGACCCCGCGCCTTCGCCGGGGCCCGGGTGCGCAGAACTGATCAACTGCGGTGCACGAGAGCTGCGGGAGTCCCTCCTTTTCAGGCCGTTCCCGCCGTGCTGCGTGCGTAATACAGCCCCGGCCGCCCGCTCAGCTGGACCTCTTCCCCCGTCGGGGCGAAGCCCGCGCGGGTCAGGACCGTGCGGGAGCCCGTGTTGTCGAGGGCGGCGGCCGCGCGGAGGGTGGTCAGGCCGTAGTCCGTGGCTGCCAGGGTGCAGAGGTGGAGGACGGTGGCCGTGGCCAGGCCGCGGCGGGTGGCCTTCTCCGCCACGCGGAAGCCCAGGTCGGCGGAGCCGTCCGCGACGTCGACCAGGTTGAACCGGCCCAGCACCTCTCCGTCCGCGTCGACCAGCAGGTGGAAGTGGCAGATCCCGGCGGCCTGTTCGGCGAGCCGGGCGGTGTGGAGAGCGGCGAAGTCGGTGAAGTAGGCGTCGCCCCGGTCCGGTACGGATGCGGCGAAGTACGTGCGGTTCTCCCGCTCGAAGGCGAGCAGTGCGGGCGCGTGGTCGGGGCGGAGGCGCTGGAGTTCGGGCATGGCAGAACCATATGGATTGCGGGGCGTCGGGTGGATTTCTTTTGTCGGCAGGCCCCGGGAGGGGCGGTGACTGCGTGGCTTTCAAGGGTGTGTGCTTCCGTTTTCCCGTTCGTGCAGTGAGAGGTGCCCGTTGAGGCAAGTCCCTTGAGTCATAAAGGAGTTGGTCTTCCGTAGGGCCTCCCGGGCTTCGTATGTTTCTCCTTGGCGAGTTGGCCGGCACGGCGGGGTACGCGGCAGCGACGGGCCGGGAGGGCTGATGAAGGCGGTTCCGGAGAAGGACCCCGCCTCTGCCCGTTCCGCTCCCGCTCCGGCCCATCCGGGTGTCGCCCGTACGACGGTGACGGCACCGGTGCGCCCGGCCGGGGACCGGCAGGCTCCGGATCCCCGCAGCCTGCAACGGCTTCAGCGTGCGGCGGGCAACGCGGCCGTCTCCCGTCTGGTCGCGCAGCGGTACACGGCCCCGGTGAAGCCGTCGCCGGCGCAGGCCCCCGGTTTCCGCAAGGTGAAGGCGGATGTGGCGGCGAAGGGGGTCCGTCTGTCGCATCACGCGCCCGCCGCCACCGAGTCGAAGTCGGCGCAGGACGCGGCGGTCGCGCCGCCCGACGACAAGGAGGCGCAGGGCAAGGCGGCCAACACGGAGAAGATGAACGCGGCGAAGCCCGGCGAGTTCAACAAGCAGGCGTTCATCGACGCGGTGAACAAGGCGATCGACGCCCAGGCCCCGAAGAACCTCGACGACGCCGACAAGTTCTCCAAGTCCGGCAAGGCGGACAAGATCAAGGGCGAGGTCGACGGGAAGGTCAAGGACGGGAAGGAGTCCTCGTCCAAGGACATCGACACGGCGACCAAGGCCCCGCCCGATACGTCGGCGGCCAAGGACAAGCCCGTCACCCCGATGTCCCCGGACCAGCCGCCCGCCAACCCGGGGGCGCCGGCCGCCGCCGATGCCGTGCCCGCCCAGCAGCCCGCTTCCGTGACGGACTTCTCCGAGGGGCCGGCCGCCAATGATCAGGCGATGGCGGACGCCGAGGTCACCGAGGACCAGCTCGCCAAGGGCAACGAACCGGAATTCGATCAGGCTCTCTCGGCGAAGAAGACCGCCGAGGCAGATTCCGCGAAGGCCCCCGCGAAGGGGAAGGCGGCCGAGGCCCAGCAGCTCTCCACGGCCAAGGCGGGCGCGGCGGCCTCCGGGGCGCAGGCCATGAACGCGCTGACCGCCACCCGGGCCTCCGCAGGCAAGCGGGTCGACGGTGGCAAGGGCGAGACGAAGTCGAAGGACGAGAAGAAGCGCGCCGAGGTCACGGCGAAGCTCCAGAAGGTCTACGACGGGACGAAGAAGGACGTCGAGGAGACCCTGTCCGGCCTGGACAAGAAGGTCGACGACAAGTTCACCTCGGGCGAGAAGGCGGCTCGGGACGCGTTCACCGCTGATCACAAGCGCCGGATGAAGGCGTACAAGGACAAGCGGTACTCGGGGTGGACGGGCAAGGCCCGCTGGGTCAAGGACAAGTTCGCGGGGCTGCCGAAGGAGGCCAACAACCTCTATCAGGAGGCGCGCAAGCTCTACGTCGCGAAGATGCAGACGGTCATCGCCTCCGTCGCCGACATCATCGGTGCCGAGCTCGGGCGTGCGAAGGCCCGTATCGCCAAGGGGCGGGCGGAGCTGAAGGCGGAGGTCGACAAGCTCCCTGCCGATCTGCGTCAGTTCGGCGAGGACGCAGCCAAGGACTTCGCGGGGAAGTTCGACGACCTGGAAGCCACGGTCAACGAGAAGTCCGAGCAACTCGTTCAGGACCTCGCGCAGAAGTACACCGCGGCCCTGAACAAGGTCGACGAGGAGATCAAGAAGCTCCAGGAGGCCAACAAGGGCCTGATCGACAAGGCGAAGGACGCGATCGTCGGTGTCATCAAGACGATCAACGAGCTGAAGAACCTGCTGCTCGGCATCCTCGCCAAGGCCGCCTCCGCGATCATGAAGATCATCAAGGACCCCATCGGGTTCCTGGGCAACCTGGTCAAGGCCGTGGGTGCCGGGCTTCAGCTCTTCGTCACCAACATCGCCGAACATCTGAAGACCGGTGTCGTGTCCTGGCTCCTCGGCACCGCCGTCAAGGCCGGTCTCGAACTTCCGCAGCGCTTCGATCTCAAGGGCATCATCCAGCTCATCGGCTCCCTCCTCGGCCTGACCTGGGCCAACATCCGCGCCCGCATCACCCGCAAGGGCATCCCCGACCAGGCCATGACCGCTGTCGAGTCCTCCGTCCCCGTTGCGAAGAAACTCGCCGCCGAGGGCCCCGCGGGGGCCGTCAAGGAGATCGAGTCGGAGGCCGGCGACCTCAAGGCCACCATTCTCGAAAAGCTCACCAGCTATCTGATCCCCACCGTCATCATCGCCGGGATCACCTGGATCATCTCCCTCCTCAACCCCGCCTCCGCGTTCGTCCGCGCGGTCAAGGGAATCATCGACATCGTCACGTTCATCGTGAACCAGGGCGCCCAGATCGTGGAGTTCGTCAACGCCGTCCTGGACGCGGTCATCGCCATCGCCAACGGGGGTTCGGCGGGTGTCCCGAAGATGGTCGAGGCCGCCCTCGCCGCCAGTGTGCCGTTGCTGATCGGCTTCCTCGCCTCGCTCCTCGGCATCGGATCCCTCGCCAACAAGGTCAAATCCGTCTTCCACGCCGTCGCCAGACCCGTCAACCGGGCCATCGACAAAATCGTCGGATTCATCGCCAAGAAAGGCAGAGCGCTCTGGAACAAACTCAAAGGGAAGAACGGAAAAGACGGGAAGGGCGACGACAAGAAGCCCGGGCAGGACAACGGCGACGGCAAGAAGGGGAATGAGCGGCAGGCCATCGACGAATCGTCGAAGCTGCTTGCCAAGAACCCCGCCAAGGCGGACGCCCTCAGCGGGATTTCCGCGATTGCCAGGCGGAACAAGGTCCCCTCGCTCCATCTGGTCACGGAGAGCAGGACGGACCACACGGAGAAGGTGCACGTCCAGACCATGACCACCCCGAGCTTCCAGCTCGGGCCGGCGCCGCCGTACGTGGCGCACTCTCTCGGTCAGCTCATCACAGTGTTCCAGAACCTGCCCGACGACGATCTGTGGCGCTACGCCCTGGAGAAGAACCGCTTCCATCCTGCCGAGAACGCGAACGATGCCATGGTGCGCGCCGATCGCGCACGGAAGAACCTCTGCTCCAGACACAGTCTGAAACGGCCCTTGCTCGATGCCTTGCTCGGTGTTCACGACGGCTTGCAGGCGCGCTTCAACACACTGCGGGGAGAAGAGGGGCTCGGCGGCCATACCTACGAGAAGCACATCAAGGGGAAGGGATATCTGGCCGGGTTCACCATCTCCAACGGGCGCACGGTCACCGGTGCCAAGGCCGCGCTCGCCGTACGTCTGATCGAGGGGTATCCGGGAGAAAGGGTGCCACCCCGGTCCAGCTACTTCGAAAGTCTCTCGGAGGCGGACGGGGCGATATCGGGGTGGCTGCACGGGAATTGGCTCGGCACGGTCAGATACACGATCGCCAAGGGCGGGGACCCGGCGCCGAACTTCCCGTCCGGTGTCGGGTTCGCCCTGGTGCTCAACAGTGCGGTGCCGGATGCAGGGAAGAAGCTCCCGCGATGGCTCGGCGGCACCTATCGGGGCCCTCTCTACCCGGGTGACCAGCGCGCCGAGCGCCCGGGGCTGCCGCCTCTCACTGTCGCTGAGGGATCTTCGCGGGTTCTCGTGCTAATACGTAACGACCCAGGTTTTCCTCAGGGCTGGTACATCCACACGTCTTACCCGAATAAGTGACAATTGACCGGGCGGGTGTTTTCTGGTGCCACCGAGAAAGCGTCGCAAGAAGCAGGTGGAGGAGTACAGGTCTCCGAGTGATCCATACACCGGAAATTCACCTGGAATCGAATGCTTCATCTCATGGCTGCGGATCTACTGTTTCGACACCTCCGATGACGAGGCCCGTGCCTCCTGGCGTTCGATGGTCGCCCGCAGTCCGGACCAGGCGGCCGATGAGCTCCGGTGCGTCATGGCTGTCGCGGACGACCCGCCGCCCGACCTGATTCCGGTCATGAAGCAGTACGGGTCCGTCTACCTCTACCGCTGGAAGAAACACGACCGCGTCCTGTACAGCGATGCCGAGTATCTCGAATGGCTGCGACGCATGGTGCACGACTTCCGCGAGATCGCGGAGGAGGCGGGACTGGGGCCGGGTTGAGCGTGTGTGTGCTCAACCCGGCCCCAGCACCTCACCGATGTCTCACTCGCCCCCGTGACACTCCCGGTAGGCCCGCCCCGATCCGCACCAGCAGGCCGCGCTGCGGGCCGGGGGCCAGGACACTGCCCGGCCGCGGGCGGCGAGGGTGGTGGCGTACTGGGGGAGGAGGTCCGGGTCGGACGGGGAGGCGGCCTCCGAGGCGGCGAACGCCTCGTACGACGGGATCGTGCCGGTCACGATGCCGAGGTTCGGGGTGCCGGCCTGGTGGAGGTCGCGCAGAGCGGCCTCCAGGCGGGCCAGGTGCCCGGGGTGGGAGGGGTACTCGTCGCGCAGGTCCGGGTAGGCGGTGAGGAGTTCGGCGAGTTCGGCGGCCGGCCAGTGCAGCACCGCGACCGGGAACGGGCGGGACAGCGCGGTGCGGTAGGTGCCCAACTCGGCGCGCAGGCGGGTGATCTCGGCCTGGAGCTCGCCCGGGTCCGAGGAGCCCAGTGACCACAGGCGCTTCGGGTCGTGGAGCTCGTCCAGCGGGACGGTCGCGGTGTGCAGGGTGTCGGCCAGCTCGTCCCAGACGTCGTGGTCGACGCCCATCAGCCTGCGCACCCGGTGGCGGCCGAAGAGCAGTGAATGGGTGGCGTACGGGACCTCCTCGCCGGGCGCCAGGAGCAGTGTCAGCGCGGTGGAGAAGTAGTCGTGGGCCGCTTCGAGTTCGTCGTGGGCTTCGAGCGTCTCGGCGGCGATCTCCCAGGGGCCCGGGTCGAGCGGTCCCGCGGCACGGATGCCTTCGATGATCGCGCGGGCCTCCGCCTCGTGGCCGTACTCCCACAGATTGGCCGCGTTGAGGGCCTTGACCAGGTGCGGGTGGTCGAGGCCGAGGTCGGGGGAGCCGAGGAGTTCGTCGTAGAGGGTGGTGGCGCGGGCGCGGTCGCCGGCGAGTTCCAGATGGGCCGCGGCCTGGAGGAGCAGCGGCTCACGGTCCTCGGGGTACCGCGCCGCGGCGCGCAGCAGGCGCTCGGCTTCGGTGGTGTGGTCGGCAGGCGTGTCGGGGCGCATGGACCACACCGTACTGCTGTACGCCTTCGGGGCGGAGGGTTGTTCCAGGCCTGGAGAGTTACGGTCCGGGGGCCTATCGTGCGGCCGTGCGGGAGCGGATACCGGTGGTGGTGCAGCGGAACTCGCGGGGGCGCAGGGTCGTCGCGCGCGGGCTCTGGACGGGTGCCGAGTTGGTGGTGACCCTGGGCGTCGTCCTGTTGTTGCTCGTTGTTCATCAGCTGTGGTGGACCAATCGGCAGGCCCGCGCGGGAGCCGAGCACCAGGTGCGGGCCCTTCAGCGGGAGTGGGGGGAAGAGCCGGGGAGCAGGACGGGCGGCTCTGATCCCGGGGGTGAGGGCGGGGGTGATTCGGGCAGAACGGGCAGATCCAATGATTCCGGTGCGTCCGGCGGGCGTTCGGACGAGGGCGAGAGCGAGGGCGGTGCCGCCGCGTTTTCCGCGCCCCGCTGGGACCAGGCGTACGCCGTCATCCGCATACCCCGGCTCGGGCTCGTCGCGCCCGTCGCCCAGGGCATCGGCAAGAGCGGCGTCCTCGACAAGGGGTACGTCGGGCACTACCCGCGCACCGCGCAGCCCGGCCGGCCCGGGAACTTCGCGCTCGCCGGGCACCGCAACACGCACGGCGAACCCTTCAGGCACATCAACCGGCTGCGGCGCGGTGACCGGATCGACGTCGAGACCCGGGACGCCGTGTACACGTACACCGTCGACCGGACGCTGGCGCGGACGAGCCCGCGGGACGGCGGTGTCATCGCCGCCGTCCCGCGCAGCAATGTGAAGCCCTACACCGGGTACACCGAGGCCGGTTCCTATGTGACGCTCACTACCTGCACGCCCGAATTCACCTCCCGGTACCGGCTTGTCGTATGGGGAAAACTCGTGGATGTCCGGTCGCGGTAGCGGCATCGCACTAAGGTTCCCTGACGTGCTCAGACGACGTCCGCAGTTGTTGTGGTTGCTGGTCCCCTACGTGCTCTACCTGGGGGTGCTGCCGCTCGTGAACCGGGTCCACCCGGTGATTCTCGGGCTGCCGTTCCTCTTCGTGTGGCTGCTCGGGGCGACCCTGCTGACCCCCGTCGCCGTATGGCTGACCCGGCGGGGGGACCGCCGGTGAACGCCACCGTCGCGACCTCCGTCTTCGCGGTCTTCATGGTCGCCACCGTCGCCCTCGGACTGCTCGCGACGCGCGGGCGGCGCAAGGGGAACGGCGAGGGCGGCGGGCTCGCGGAGTGGTCGGTGGGCGGCCGCAGCCTCGGGACCGTCTTCATCTGGGTGCTGATGGCCGGCGAGGGCTACACCAGCTTCAGCTACCTGGGCGCCGCGGGCTGGGGCTACAACTACGGGGCACCGGTGCTCTACGTGGTCGCGTACATGTCCTGCGGGTACGCCATCGGCTACGTCGTCGGCCCGATGCTCTGGGCGTACGCGCGCAGACACGGACTCGTCGGGATCACCGACATGGTCGCGCACCGCTTCGGCCGGCCCTGGCTCGGTGCGCTCGTCGCCGTCCTCGCGACCGTCTTCCTGCTGCCGTACATCCAGCTCCAGATCACCGGCATGGGCGTGGTCGTCTCGACCATCTCCTACGGTGTCATCAGCCTGAACTGGGCCTACTTCATCGCCTTCGCCGTCACCACCGGCTTCGTGGTGGTGAGCGGGCTGCGCGGCAGCGCATGGGTGTCGGTGCTCAAGGACGTCCTGGTGATCGCCACGCTCGGCTTCCTCGCCATCTACGTACCGATGCACTACTTCGACGGCTACGGGCCCTTCCTCGACCGGATCGTCACCGAGAAGAGCGAGTGGCTGACCTTCCCCGGGCACGGGGACAGCGGACTCGGACAGGCCTGGTTCATCACCACCTCGTTCCTCAACTCGCTCACCGTGGTGATCTTCCCGACGACCGTCGCGGGCTACCTCGGCGCGAAGAACGCCGACGTGCTGCGCCGCAACGCGATGCTGCTGCCCGCCTACAACGTGCTGCTCTTCGTACCGATGCTGCTCGGCATGGCGGCCCTCTTCGTCGTGCCGGGGCTCGTCGGCGCCGAGTCCAACCTGGCGCTCTTCAAACTGGTCGTGGACTCGCTGCCGGCCTGGACGGTCGGCGTCGTCGGAGTGGCCGCGGCACTGTCCTCGATCGTGCCGATGGCCGTTTTCATGCTGGTCATCGGCACGATGTGGGGGCGCAGTGTGCTCTCGCTCGTCCCCCGCCTGGAGCGGCGGCAGAAGGGCGCCGCGCAAGTGGTCGTCGTGATCGCGGGAAGCCTCGCCCTGCTGCTCACGTACACCGCCCCGAACACCCTGGTGCGGCTCTCCCTCATTTCGTACGAGGGAATGGCTCAGCTGCTCCCGATGGTGCTGCTGGGGCTGATGTGGCGGCGGCTGACCCTGCTCGGGGCGATGAGCGGGCTGGTCGTCGGCGTGGGCGTGGTGTGCGGGTTCGTGTTCACGGAGAACGACCCGGTCTGGGGCGTCAACGCGGGCATCGTGGCGCTCGGCGCCAACCTCGTCGTCGCCCTCGCGGTGACGTACGCGGGACCGCGCGAGCACGACGGGCGGCCGGACGACGAGGTGCTCGCACGGGACGAGATCCCGGCTTTGGAACGGGCGCCGGAACCGGACGGCGCACCTGCGGGAACGAGCCACTGACCGCCGCCGGGCGGACCGGTGTGCCGGACCCATCGTGTATAACGGCTGGAGAGCATCGGACGCGCGTGCGTACGAACAGCACACGCGCGAGACCGGCCGACCGGCCGCGAAGGGGAAGAGGGGAGGGGCCGTGAACGGTGACGTGAGTCGTCTGCGCGGTGGCCTCGCCCGGCTGCTCCGCCCCGCCGGACTGCTGCTCTTCCTCATCACCGAGGTCCTCCTCGCCGAGGGCGGCAGCCTCTCCGCCGCGGTCGCGCTCGCCGCGACCGCCGCCGCCGGCTCCGCGCTCGCCGTCGCCTCCCTCATCAGCGCCCGGTGCGCCGCCCCGGTGCCCCGCACCCGGGTCCGCACCGCCATCCGCGACCGGGAGAAACGCACCGCGTTCCTGCCGCAGCGGGATCCCGACGCCAAGGGGCGCAGGCGCCCCCGAGCCCCCGGCCGTGCCCTTCCGACGGCCGCGTAGGGGCACGCAGCAATAGCAGCCACTCCCCGGCGGGCACCACTTCCCGGTGCCCCGCGGGCACCACTCAAGGGTGCTTCGTGGGCACCGTTCCCCGGTGCCCGGCGCGGTCCGTCATGCCGAGTCCGTACTCACTCCCGGCACGACGAGACCCCCGGAGGGCTCATCCATGTCCGTCTTCATGTCCGCATTCGCCAGTCTGGTCGGCGCGCTGGCAGATCTGCTGCACCCGCTCTTCCAGACCGCGTCCGCCGCCGCCGCGATCGTGCTGTTCACCGCGCTCGTACGGCTTGCCGTGCACCCCCTGTCGCGGGCCGCGGCGCGCGGACAGAAGGCCCGCACCAGGCTCCAGCCGCAGATCGCCGCGCTGCGCAAGAAGCACGGCAAGAACCCCGAGCGGATGCAGAAGGCGCTCATGGAACTGCACAAGGAGGAGAAGGTCTCGCCGCTCTCCGGCTGTTTGCCCAGCCTGTTGCAGATGCCCGCCTTCTTCCTGCTCTACCACCTCTTCTCCAGCCAGAAGATCGGCGGCGAGCCCAACGAGCTCCTCGGCCACCAGCTCTTCGACGCCCCGCTCGGCGAGCGCTGGCACGACGCGCTCTCGCACGGCGGGCTGTTCGGTGCGCAGGGCCTGGTCTACCTCGGCCTCTTCGCGATCGTCGCCGCCGTGGCCACGTTCAACTTCCGGCGCACGAAGCGGCAGATGGCCGCCAACCCCGTCGCTCCGACCACCGGCCCCGACGGGCAGCCGGTGCCCGGCATGGGCGCGATGACGAAGCTGATGCCGCTGATGTCCTTCGCCACCCTGTTCACCGTGTCCGTCGTGCCGCTCGCCGCCGCGCTGTACGTCGTCACCAGCACCACCTGGACCGCGATCGAGCGGGCCGTGCTCTACCGCGACATGCCGGCCGCCGGGGCCACCGTCGCCACCGCGGCGTGACCGCGAACGCGAGGGTGCCGGTCCAGTGTGTGAACAGGGTCTTGCGGAGTGATCGGAGGTCTTGGACGATCGGACAAGCCTGCGATGGCCGCCACCCATCCGACGGGCCCGATCTCGACCAAGGGGAGACAGACCGTTGAAGCTGCTTCGTGTGGGTACGGCAGGCGCGGAACGACCGGCGCTGCTGGACGGGGACGGAACCCTGCGCGACCTGTCGGGAATCGTCACCGACATCGACAGTGCCCTGCTCGCGGACGAGTCGGCGCTCGCCCGGGTACGGGCCGCCGCGGCCGCGCCCGGCGAACTGCCCGAGCTCGACGCCGAGGGGCTGCGGGTCGGGCCGCCGCTCGCCCGGATCGGCAAGATCGTGTGCATCGGGCTGAACTACCACGACCACGCCACCGAGACGGGCGCGGCGACACCGGCCGAGCCGATCCTGTTCTTCAAGGCGCCGGACACCGTCGTCGGGCCCGACGTCACGGTGGTGGTGCCGCGCGGGA